>DASRWP010000154.1:0-3477 GCA_035654535.1 Brevundimonas sp. | reverse complement strand
GACCGCCTCGGCGACAGCAGGGCTGACGAAACTGTCGATCGCGCCGTCCAGCCGGGCGATCTCCTTGACCAGCCGCGAAGCGATCGCCTGATGCCGCGGGTCGGCCATCAGGAAGACCGTCTCGATGTCGGCATTGAGGCGCTGGTTCATCGCCGTCATCTGAAATTCGTACTCAAAGTCCGCGACAGCGCGCAGGCCTCGCACGATGATGCTGGCGTCCAGTTCTTCTGCGAAATGCATCAGCAGGCTTGAGAACGGCCGAACCTCGACGCGGTCGCCCAGATGGGCCAGCTCCATCCGAACCATTTCGACCCTCTCGTCGGTCGAGAACAGCGGACCCTTGTCGTCGTTGCGGGCGACGCCGATGACAAGCCGGTCGACCAGCTTCACGGCCCGCCCGATGATGTCCATATGCCCGTTGGTCACGGGATCGAACGTGCCCGGATACAGGCCGATGCGCATAACAGTCCTCCCCGCTGCTCCCGGTCTAGCAGGCGTCATCCCCACAGCCTAGATCACCTGCGGAGGGTTCGAGGCCCAGGCGGCGCGGATGCGATCGATCAGCGCGGGCTCCGTCTTCAGCCTCTGATCGCCGATCTGCGTGATCCGGCAGGCCGGCGTCGCGCTGTTGCAGTAGAAGGCTCCGTCGAACGCGCCGACGTCAGACACGCGAACCGGTTCGGCGACTCCGCTCATGCCGACGCTGGCCAGACCTCGACCGACCAGCGCTTGGGCCACCCCCGCCAGCATGTCGGCCTGGGGCCAGACGACCTCGTCGCCCCGCACGAATCCAATATTCCAGAGGCTCCCCTCCGACACCCGCCCGTCGCCCTCGATGAACAATGCGTCGTCGGAGCCTTCCGCCAAGGCCAGGCGACGCGCGCGAATCAGGCCGAATGTCGCCGTATGCTTCAGGTGCGCGGCCTCGCGACCGTAGGGCTGGACCGCCAGCCGCGCCACATCCGCAAGGGGCGCGGCCGGCGGCGACACCAGGATCAGGACACGGGGCCGGCCGGTCCATCCCGGGGTTCGCGGTCCAATCTCCGGGGCGAACAGGCCGACGCGCATCCACGCCTCCCGGCGATCGCCGAGCGCGAGGCGCATCAGGTCGCGCAACTGCGCTTGCCCGACCGGCTCTCCGAACAACTCGGTCGCTGAGGTTTCGAGCCGTTCGAGGTGCAGGTCGAGACCGCGAACACCCCCCTCCTCGACCGCAAACGACGTGTAGGCGCCGTAGTTGACGAGGGCAACGCTGGTCAGGTCCGCGACAGTGGCGGGCCGGCCGTCCACCGAGAGCTCCAGAGCGCCGGCCATCATGAATCCCCGTTGAAGACCTAGCTCGCGCCGCCGTCACCGTCCGGGGCTTCGGCCTGCACCGCGTCGTCGTCGCCGCCGCCGCTGTCAGGCAGGCGCTCGACCGAGACGACCCGCTCCCCCTCCGACGTGCGGAAGATGGTCACGCCCTGACTGGTCCGGCTCTTCACGCGGACATCGGTCAAATGCGTGCGGATCATCTGACCCGTCGACGTCACCATCAAGAGCTCGTCGCTTTCATCAACCGGGAAGGCGGCGGCGAGACGGAGCCCGACCCGGTCGCTGAGACCGTGCGCGATCGTGCCCTGACCGCCACGACCTGTACGACGGTACTGATAGGCGGACGTCCGTTTCCCGAACCCTTGGTCCGTGACTGTGAGGATCATCTGCTCCGCGGCCCCAAGCTCGGCGATCCGCTCAATCGACAACACCGCGTCGGTCTCGCCGTCTGAACCTTCGTCGTCCGCCTCGAGAATGGGTGTTTCGTCCTCGGCTTCGCCGGACGCCCCTTCAGCCGCCCGGCGCATGGCGTTGGCATGCTTCACATAGGCGGCCCGCTCGTCCGGCGTGGCGTCGACCCGGCCAAGCACGGCCATGGAGATGACCTCGTCGTCCTTCTGCAGGCGAACGCCGCGCACGCCAGTCGAGTCCCGGCCCTTGAAGACCCGGACGTCATCAGCCTTGAAGCGGATCGCGCGGCCGAGGGCCGTCGTCAGCATGACGTCGTCCTCGGACGTACAGAGGGCGACGCCGACCATCCGGTCGCCGTCCTCCAGCTTCATCGCGATCTTGCCGGCCCTGTTGACGGTGGCGAAGTCGCTGAGCTTGTTGCGGCGCACGTCGCCCGAACGGGTGGCGAACATGATGTCATACTCGGCCCAGTCCGCCTCGTCCTCGGGTAGGGGCAGGATGTTCATGATGCTGTCGCCCGGCTCGATCGGCAGCAGGTTAACGAACGCCTTGCCGCGCGACTGCGGATTGCCCAGCGGCAACCGCCAGGTCTTCAGCTTGTACGCCTTGCCGTTGGTGGCGAAGAACAGCACCGGCGTGTGGGTCGAGGCCGAGAACACGCCGACGACGGCGTCGTCCTCCTTCATCGCGACGCCGCTGCGGCCCTTGCCGCCGCGGTGCTGGGTCCGGTAGGCGTTCAGCGCCACCCGCTTCACGTAGCCGCCGTGAGTCACGGTCACGACCATGTCCTCGCGGGGGATCAGGTCCTCGTCCTCGAGCTCGAAGTCGCCCTCGCCGATGACGGTGCGGCGCGGCACGGCGAACTCCTCCTTTACCGCCAGCAGATCCTCGCGGATCACGGCCAGGATGTTGGCGCGGTCGCTGAGCAGGGTCAGGTGGCCCTGGATGGTGTCGGCCAGGCTACGCGCCTCGCCGAAGATGTCATCGCGGCCGAGGCCGGTCAGGCGGCTCAGGGTAAGCGCGAGGATCGCCCGGGCCTGTTCGTCCGTCAGGTTCAGCTTGTCGCCATCGACCAGCATCGAGCGCGGGTCGGCGATCAACTCGATCAGGGCGATCATGTCGCCCACCGGCCAGCTCTTGGCCTGCAAACGCTCGCGCGCCTCGGTCGGATCGGCAGACGAGCGGATGATGTCTATCACCTCGTCTATGTTCGCCACAGCCACGGCCAGACCGACCAGCACGTGGCCGCGGTCGCGGGCCTTGGCCAGTTCGAACTTGATCCGGCGGACGACCACCTCTTCCCGGAATTCGAGGAAGGCCTCCAGCAGTTGGCGCAGCCCCATCTGAACGGGTCGGCCGTGGTTCAAGGCCAGCATGTTGACGCCGAACGAGCTCTGCAGGGCCGTGAAGCGCCACAGCTGGTTCAGCACCACGTCGCCGGAGGCGTCGCGCTTCAGCTCGATCACCATCCGCATGCCGTCGCGGTCGGACTCGTCGCGGACGTCCGAGATGCCTTCGATGCGCTTCTCGCGGACCATTTCGACGATGCGCTCGATCAGGGTCTGCTTGTTCACCTGATAGGGCAGCTGGGTGATGACGATCGCTTCCCGATCCTTCCGGATGGTCTCGATCGTGGCCACGCCGCGCACCATGACCGAGCCGCGGCCCTCGCGCAGGGCGTTTCGCGGCGCTGTGCGCCCCATGATCTCGCCGCCGGTCGGGAAGTCGGGGCCGGGCACGATGTCGAGCAGG
>DASRWP010000153.1:0-2224 GCA_035654535.1 Brevundimonas sp. | reverse complement strand
CGCTGATGGCCGGACCCCACGTCGAGGGCGGGTTCATCAACCTGCCGGCGGTATTCATCATCGCCGTCGTCACCGGCCTTCTGCTGCTCGGCACGCGCGAAAGCGCGACGCTCAACGCCGTTCTGGTGGTGATCAAGGTCGCCGCCCTGATCGCCTTCGTCGCCATCGCCCTGCCCGCGTTCGACGCCGCCAACTTCGCGCCCTTCATGCCTAACGGCTTCGGCTCGCCGGCGCTGCCGTTCGCCGAGCAGATCACTGGACAACCCGTGGTTCAGACAGGGGTCATGGCGGCGGCGGCGATCATCTTCTTCGCCTTCTACGGCTTCGACGCCATTTCGACGGCGGCGGAAGAAACCAAGCGCCCCGAGCGCGATCTCGCGATCGGCATCGTCGGCTCCATGCTGATCTGCACCGCCCTGTATCTGGTCGTCGCCGCGGCCGCGATCGGAGCCCGGCCGGTCGATACCTTCGCCGAGAGCCCCGAGCCGCTGGCGCTGATCCTGCGGGAGATGGGACAGGGGACAGCCGCGCAGTGGATCGCGGCCTCGGCTGTCGTCGCCCTGCCGACCGTGCTTCTGGCCTTCCTGTTTGGCCAGAGCCGCATCTTCCTCGGCATGGCGCGCGACGGCCTGCTGCCGCGCCGGCTGGCCAGGGTGTCGGCGCGTGGCGTGCCGGCCGTGGTCACCGTCTTCACCGCCGTGGTCGTAGCGGCGCTGGCGGGCGTGATGCGGCTGGACGAGCTGGCCTCCCTGGCCAACGCCGGCACCCTTGCCGCTTTCGCGGCCGTAGGCGTCTGTCTGATCGTTCTCCGCTTGCGTGATCCGAACCGGCCCCGTGTGTTCAAGGCGCCGCTGTGGTGGCTGGTCGGCGCGATCACCATCGTCGGCTGCATCGTCTTCTTCTTCAGCCTGCGCCCCTCGACCCAGATGTGGTTCGTCATCTGGAACGCGATCGGTCTGGTCATCTATTTCGTGTGGTCGTCGCGTAACTCGCGTCTGGCCAAGGGCGAGGAGATCGCCGGCTGATGGCGCTGCGAGACCTGTCCGGTGCGGTCGACTTCACCGTGCTGGAGACCACCACGGGCGGCGACGACGGCATCGGTGAAGAGGTTCTCGGCCTGTTCGCCCAGCAGGCGGCGCTTTGGTCGCCGATGCTGGACGTGCGGGACGAGGGGTGGCGCGACGCGGTGCACACGCTCCGGGGCGCCGCGGCCGGGATAGGCGCAGGTCCGTTAGCGGAGGCCTGTCAGGCCGCGGAGGCCGCGGACAAATCCGCCGCGCCGCCCTTGCTCGACCGGGTCCACGACGCCCTCGAAATCGCGTTGGCCGATGTGGCCGCCTACCGGCACGCCCTGATGCTGAGGAGCCTCAGAAGTTGAGGCCGGCCAAGGGCCTCTAGTCCCGCGTCCGGTCCCAGGCCACGAACTCGTGGGCGATGCAGCGGTCGATCAGAGTGCGCCAGACCGGTTCGGCGATCTCTCGTGACAGGCCCGCAGGCTCCGCGGCGGCCAGCACCTTGGCGACGACGTCCTCGATCCGCGCGTCGTCGTGGACCACCGAGCGATCCGGCTTGATGCGGGCGGCGGCGTCCATGTACCGCTGGCGTTCGGCAAGCAGCACGACCAGCGCGCGGTCGAGGGCATCGACGCCGGCCCGCACCTCGGTCATCGACACGCACGCCTCGGGGGCGGTGCGCGCATCAATCGGGACGCTATCCGACAAAGGCGCGCTCCAGCACATAGTCGCCCGGCTCGGCGTTCGAGCCCTCCTTCAGGCCGAAGGTCTCGAGCAATTCCCCGGTTTCCTTGATCATCGCCATGGAGCCGCACAGCATCACCCGATCGCGCTCGGGCGAGAAACCCTGCGGCAGGCCGAGGTCGGCGAACAGCGCGCCGGACTTGATCCGATCAGTGATCCTGCCGGGCGTGTCGAAGGGCTCGCGCGTCACGGTGGGGTAGTAGACTAGCTGGGCCTTCGCCTCGTCGCCCACCAATGGGTCTTCGTGGATGCCGCTGGTGAAGAAGTCGCGGTAGGTCAGGTCGGCGGCGTTGCGGACGGTGTGGCAGACCACGACCTGTCCGAAGCGGGCGTAGGTGTCGGGATCGCGCGCAACGCTGATCCAGGGCGCAAGGCCCGTCCCGGTTCCGATCAGCCACAGCCGCTCGCCACCGGTCAGGGCGTCGAGCACGAGGGTGCCGGTGGGCTTCTTGCCCATCAGCACCGTG
>DASRWP010000152.1:0-3116 GCA_035654535.1 Brevundimonas sp. | reverse complement strand
GCCGATAACGTCGCGACCAGGCACGAGGTTTACGTGCAGTCCGTCGTTGACCGGATGCGAGAGACGGGCGCCGAGGTCCGGGCGCCGGCTTTGCGGAAGGGCGATGTGCTGTTCTGGAATGGCCTGACCATCCACGGCTCGCTAAACAGCCACGACCCGGAGCGGTCGCGGTCCTCGATTACTTGCCACGCCATCCCCGCCAGCCACCGCCTGATGCAGTTTCAGACCCGGCTCAGCGACCCGGCAACCGATCGGGTGTGCGGCGTTCGAATCCATGCTCCGAAGGACTTGGCGCGGCGGCGGCATCGCATGGTCAGGGCCATCGAGGCGAACGCTCCGGGGCCGTTCTACGCCCTCAAGCGGGCCGCCATTCGATCATACTTCAGCACGCCAGACAGGATTCCGAATGCTGCCCTATGAATGGCAGCCGCTTGAAACGGAGACCGTCCGGGTCGGCTCTTACTTCGACGGCGGCTACGTCGTCTCGCCGGCGGCCGTCGCGGGCGCCACGCTCCTGATCAGCATGGGCATCAACGACGACTGGACCTTTGAGGAGGGATTCCGTCGGCTGAACCGCGTCCCGATGCTCTGCTTCGATCACACGGTCGGGTTCCGGCTATGGGCTCGGGCGTTCCTGCGAGGCCTCATCAAGCGCCGCCCGCGCGACATGGTGAAGTACCTCTCGTACCGCCGTTTCTTCCGGGGCGAGGTGGAGCACCGCAAACAGGCTGTCGGTTACGATGCTGACGGTGGCGTATCCCTCGCGTCCATCTTGGCCGAAACCGACAGCAACGACCTCTTCCTCAAGGCGGACATCGAGGGCGCCGAATATCGGATCCTTGAGACCATCACGGCCCACAGCGAGCGGTTTGCCGGCATCACGATGGAACTGCACTTCGTTGACCTGCACCGGGACCGGATCACAGACTGGATCAGGTCGCTGCCAAACCACGCGGTGACCGCCCTGCACCCCAACAACTTCGGCGGTGTCGATGAGCGCGGCGATCCGCTGACCGTCGAGATCACCTTGACCCGCCTCGATTTGGTTGGCGCCCGGACCAGCGCGCCGCCGCTGCACCGGGTCAACAATCCGAACGGGCCGGTGATAAAGCTGCGGTTTGAGCGCCCGCTGGTTGTTTTGACGAGAATCCGGCGGGCGTAGGTACGGCTCAGTGCGCCAGGACACCCGGTCAGGGACGGCTGCCCAACGACCTGCCACGGGTTCGATTGATTTGTCGATCCGACGTCCAGATGCCGACTGAGGCCGGGCACAGGCGTAGACCATGAGGCTGCCCTGAAGCGTGCCCGTAGCATTGCCAGTAACACTGATATATTAAATAGTGGCGCGCGACGCGGTCGCCCCCGTCGTCAAGGCGCTGGCGGGCGGTCAGGGGCTACTGGGGCCGCGTCACGGGTTTGTGTCGACTTTCTGAACGTGCAGGTCTGTCAGCCTGGGGGGACGAAGTGGTGGATGCCCTGAGAGCGCCAAAACGCCGGCTCTTTTCCGTGTTGGCCGCCCTTGTCCTGGCGAGTTGCGGAGGGAGCGACGGCGGGGCGGGCGGAGGGACGGCCGCCCCAACGCCGACCCCGCCGCCGGCGCCCCCTCCGCCTCCCCCGCCACCCCCTCCGCCGCCAGGGCCTACAGCCTTTGTCGGCGCCGTCTATGCGGGCACGAACAACAACGGCCCCGGCGGTAATTTCGTCGTAGGATTCGGCCGCCGGGCAGATGGAACACTGGTTCCGCTGGCTGACTACAATACCGGCGGTGTTGGCAGATCACCCCAGTTCTCATCACCGCCCCCGCGCCTGAACTCCCTGATTTCGGAAGACTCGATCATCGCCGTCAACGACCGGTTTCTGCTCGTCGTCAACGCGGGCACCAATGACGTCACCAGCTTCCGCATCAACAGCGACTACAGCCTGACGAGCGTCGATCTTGAACCGAGCGGCGGAACGTCGCCGGTCAGCCTCGCCTACAGAAACGGCATCGTTTACGTGGCGAATGCGGACGAGGACGGCTTTTTCGCCGGACCTCAGAACCAGAGCGGCAATATCACGGCGATGCAGTTCGATACTGCAACAGGTCAGCTGACGAGGATCAGCGGCTTCTCGCTGAGCCTTCGGGCGCGTCCTGCCGATCTGGAGGTGACTTCAGACGGCGCCTACCTTGTCGTCTCGGCGCAGAACGCAGGATCGCCACAGCTTCCGCAGCCGACCGCGGCTGAGGTGTCCACCTTCCGCATCCAGCCGAATGGAACGTTGGCGGCGACGCCCTCGGGCGCCGGCACGTCAACGGCGCTCAACAACGCCGCAGGCCGTAATCTGCCGAACGCGACCGGGATTGAGGTGTTTCAACGCGGCGCCCGACAGTTCCTCGTCGCCGCAGAGGCAAGGACTACGAGTTCTACGGGCGCACCGGGCGCCTTCGCGACGCTTCAGACGGGATCCGTTTCGACATGGGAGATTGGTTCGGACGGTTCCCTGGCGCCGCGCTCTCAGGATTTTCTGCTGGGACCAACCGTGACCAGCGGACCGACCGGCGCGGGTTTCATAGCTTATAACGCCGGCTATCAGTTTGCTTCTGTCGCCAGCTCTACCGGGGCCGCGATCACCTCGATTGCCTTCGATGCAAACGGGGCCGTGAGTGGTTTTGCCAGCGCAGGATACCAGGTGAGCGGGACGCCTGCTGATCCGGGCGCTGCCAGTCCGCTCGCCAATGCAGACGGGTTTATGGACCTTGCGTTCGATCCATCCGGGAACTTCCTGTATCAACTCGTTGGGTTGAAAAGCCGTATCGACGTCTATCAGATCGTCTTCAGCTACGAGCTGCGCCAGCAACTCACGACCGGGCTTTTACTGCCCGATAATCTTCAGGGCCTCGCGGTTGTCGGACCACCGGCGCCGTGACGGCCACGGATGACGGAACAGTCCGAACGATCGGGAAGCGGACTGGTCGCGGCTCCGCTGAGGGTCGAGATCGGGAGGTCGAACCAGCCGGTTCAGGCCAAGTGGGTCAGAAATACTCGGCGTTGGCCGGGCATTGCGCCGCCAGTCGCCGCGCCGTGATTGTCGCCGGAATATACGGGCTCCAGACGCCGGCGGCCTTGATCGAGGCC
>DASRWP010000151.1:0-1961 GCA_035654535.1 Brevundimonas sp. | reverse complement strand
TGTCGGTGCAGAACGGCACGAACAGCAGCCGCGCGCCCTCATCGACCAGCCGCCGCGCCAGTTCGGGGAACTCGGAGTCGTAGCAGATCAGCACCCCGATCGGCCCGCAGTCGGTCGGGATGGCGTGCACCCGGTCGCCGCCCTTGATGTTCCACCAGTGGCGTTCGTTGGGCGTCGGGTGGATCTTCTCCTGGGCGTGGACCGAGCCGTCGCGCAGGAAGACGTAGGCGACGTTCTGGATGTCGCCGTCCTCGGTCCGGGTCGGGTGTGACCCGCCGATGATGTTGATGTTGTACTCGACCGCCATCTTGCGCAGCGCCTCGACGAAGCGCGGCGTGTAGCGGGTCAGCGCCTCGATGGACTCCACCGGCGTCAGCTTCTTCTTCTCCAGCGACAGCAGCTGGAGCGTGAACAGCTCGGGGAAGACCACGAAGTCGGAGCGGTAGTCCGAGGTCACGTCGACGAAATATTCGAGGTTGTCGATAAATTCCTCGAAGCTGGCGACCTTGCGGGCCTGCAGCTGGACGGTGGCGACCCGCACCGTTTCCTTGACGGCGAAGGCGGCGCCCCGGCCGTGGGTCTCCGCATAGTAGGGGTTGCGCCAGACCATGTGGGCGGCGTGGCCCATCGAGGCCGCGTCGGATGTCAGATAGTTCTCCAGCACCCCGATCGGCTCGAAGCCCGAGCGCATGTGGAAGCCAATCACCGGGTCGTTCAGCTTCCGGGCCGTGACGGCGTCCAGATACTCGCGGGGATTCGGGTAGGCGGCCTTGCGCCGGCCCAGTCCCGGCATGCGTCCGCCGAAAACGATGCCGCGCAGGTTCTGGGCCTCGCACAGGTCGCGCCGGGCGTCATAGAGCCTCTGGCCGATCCGCAGACGCCGCCGGTCGGGATCGACGCACACCTCCATGCCGTAGAACCAGTCGCCCATGGGGTCGTGCCGTGCGGCGTAACCCCCGCCAGTGATCTGCGCCCATGTGTGCGGCGACATGGCCGTCTTCTCGTCGATGCGGAAGCCGGCGGCGTAACCGACGATGTCGCCGTTGTACTCGACCACGAACTGGCCGTCCGGATAGGCGGCGATCTGGCCCCGGAGCATCCCGGGCGTGAGCGCCGGCATGTCCTTGTAGACCTTGGCCACCAGCGTCGAGATCGCCTCGAGGTCGCCGAGCTTCGCGTTGCGGATGGAAAGGACGGCGGGCTTGTCAGGTTTTTTCATGCGCGCTCAAACGCACGGTCGGGGCGGCGGATCAAGCGGGGCGGGCCACTTTCTGGGGCGGACGCCATCCCTGGCGCTCCTGTGCGGTCTTTTGCGCCCGCTGTTGGCTCCGTCCGTCAATCGGCCTAGAGCGCCCCAGGTCGAGTTATAAGTTCCGGAGCCGCCGCATGCTGATTCACTGTTCAACCTGGCCCGAGATCGATGCACGGTTGCAGACCACCAGGACGGTGGTCGTGCCGATCGGCTCGAACGAACAGCACGGCCCGACCGGCTTGCTCGGCACCGACTGGATGTGTCCGGAGATCATCGCCCACGCGGCCGAAAGGCAGGATGAGACTCTGGTCGTCGCGCCGACCTTCAATATCGGCATGGCCCAGCACCACCTCGCCTTCGCCGGCACGATCTCGCTCCGCCCCTCCACCTTCATGGCGGCGATCACAGACTGGGTCTCGTCGCTGTCGCGGCACGGCTTCGAACGAATCTATTTCCTCAATGGCCACGGCGGCAACGTCGCCACGATCGAGGCGACGTTCGCGGAAATCTACGCCGAGTGGTCGTTCGTCGAGGAGCAGCCGCCGTTCGTGCTGAAGCTGAAGAATTGGTGGGACCTGCCGGGCGTCCACGGCCTGTGCAACCGGATGTTCCCGACAGGCCACGGCATGCACGCCACCCCGTCCGAGATCGCCGTAACGCAGGCGGCCTGGCCGCATCTGGTGAAGACCGCCGATTACAGCCCGACCAT
>DASRWP010000150.1:0-3216 GCA_035654535.1 Brevundimonas sp. | reverse complement strand
GCGCCGATGGCGGCGAACAGGTCGAAGGCGGCGTTGTGGACCTTGTCGGGATCGGCGTGGGGCCGATCGACCTTGTTGATGCAGAGGATCGGCTTCAGGCCCATCTTCAGCGCCTTGGTCAGCACGAATTTGGTCTGGGGCATGACGCCCTCTTCGGCGTCGACCAGCAGGACGCAGCCGTCCACCATGCCCAGGATGCGCTCGACCTCGCCGCCAAAGTCGGCGTGGCCCGGGGTGTCGATGATGTTGATCCGCGTGTCGCCCGTCTCACCGTGCCAGAGCACCGAGGTGCATTTGGCCAGGATGGTGATGCCGCGCTCCTTCTCCTGATCGTTGGAGTCCATCGCCCGCTCGGACTGTGCCTCGTTGGCTCGGAACACGCCCGACTGGGCCAGCAACTGGTCCACCAGCGTGGTCTTGCCGTGGTCGACGTGAGCGATGATGGCGACGTTGCGCAGGTTCATTTGACTATCAGACGTGCAGGGCGGCCGTGCGAGTACGGGCCGCTGGATTTGGGCGACGGTGCGGGGAGCGCGCGCCTCTTACAGGTGCGAACGCAGAAACGCCAGTGCGTGACGGACACGCACCGGCGTAGCGGCGGGCTCTATCCCTCAGGAAAAGGGCGGCGCGAAGGCGCTCAGACCTTGGCCGAACGGCGGCGGACCCAGCTGTACAGGATGAAGGTCAGCACCACGAAGGTCGCCATACCCGCCAGCATCGCCGGGAAGGTGGAGCCCTCGGGCAGCATGGCGAAGGGCGCCTCATTGTCGGTCGAGACGATGACCCCGGCCGTCATGACCAGGAACAGGCTCTCCCCGACGATCAGGCCGGACGCCAGCAACACGCCCATGCGGCGGCCGACGTCGGCGAAGCGCGTGGTCTTGATCGCCTTGTCGTAGAACCAGCCGCAGACCGCCCCGATCACCAGCATCGTGGTGACGGCGGCCGGCAGGTAGAAGCCGATGCCGACGGCGAGCGGCGGCAGCTTCATCCGGCCCATGGTCACCTTGTTCAGCGCGCTGTCCAGCGCGATGATCGCAATGCCGATCGCCGCGCCGAGGCCGATCAGGTCCCAGCGCAGATCGCCTTCGATGACGCCCCGCGCGAGGGCCGAGATCAGCGTGGCCTGCGGAGCCGCCAGCGGCTCATCGGCGATCCCGACCGGCCCACCCTCAAATCCGAAGGCCTTGTTCAGCAGATTGAGGATCAGCGGAATGACGATGGCGCCGGCAACCACGCCGACGATCAGCGCCGTCTGCTGGCGCCACGGCGTGGCCTGCACCAGCTGGCCGGTCTTGAGGTCCTGAAGGTTGTCGTTGGCGATGACGGCCACGGCGAAGACCACAGCCGTCACGATCAGGGCGAAGGCGACCACCGACGGGTCGGCGGGCAGCCCGGCCAGCGCCAGCACGCCCAGCATCAGCACGGAGGCGATCACGATGGCGAGGATGCCCACGCCCGAGACCGGGCTGTTGGACGAGCCGATCAGCCCGGCCATGTATCCGCAGATGGCCGCCACGGCGAAGCCGATGAAGACCACGTAGATCAGCCCCCCGCCTACGAGCAGGGCGGTCGAGCCGGCCAGCGTCGGATTGCCCTGTGCGAACCAGGCGAAAATGAAGCCGATGCCGATCAGGCAGGCGACCGACAGCCCGGCGACGATGTTGATCGGAATGTCCTGCTCGGTCAGGTCGAGCACCTCTCCGCTCTTGCGGCGGCGATTGGCGGCGAGGGCCGAGGTCAGGCCGCCGATCAGCGGCCCGGCCAGTTTGATCAGGGTCCAGATCGCGGCCACGCCGATCACGCCGGCACCCATGAACCGCACCTCGCGGCGCCAGACCGTGCTGGCCAGCTCCTCCGCCGCGACGCCCGGCTCCAGGGTGGTGGCGATGGACGGGATGCCGTTGGCGGTCAGCCAGGCGATGGTCTCGGGGCTGGTCAGGATCGGCACCGCGATCCCCCACGCCAGGATCAGGCCGAACAGCTGGGCCAGCCCGACGCTCAGGCCGATCAGGTGGCCGGCCCCCAGCAGGGCGAACTGCATGCCGAAGCCCATGCCGGTCGCGCCCCCGCCCAGAGCCGCCGGAAGCTTGACGAACCGCGCCGCCTCGGCCGCGAACACCCGCCCCGCGACCAGCAGGGCGTAGCCGGCCGAGACAATCGCGCCCGTGACCACGACCCACAGGCCGGTGGCGTTCTCGCGCACCGCGCTTTCGGTCTGTTCGGCGCCTCGCGAACCGACGGTCAGCACCTCGGCCGCAGCGACGCCTTCGGGATAGGGCAGGCCGGCGTCGACCACGAGTGCCCGGCGCAGCGGGATGGAGAAGGTCACCCCCAAAATCCCGCCGAACACGCAGATCAGCACCGACTCCCAGAACGGGAACTCCAGCCACCAGCCGACCATGACCAGACCGGGCAGGACGAAGATGATGGAGCTCATCGCTCCGCCCACAGACGCGACCGTCTGGACCGTCATATTCTCCCAGATGGTCGAGGTCTTGAACATCCGAAGGATGGCCATCGAGATGACTGCCGCGGGGATGGCCGATGCGAAGGTCAGCCCGACCTTCAAACCCAGATAGGTGTTGGCGGCGGTGAAGATCACGGCGAGCACGCAGCCCAGCGCCAGCGCGCGCAGCGTCAGCTCGATCCGTTTTCCGGTCGGTAGTGTGGCGGCGGTGCTCTGTGTCATCTGCAAACTCTCCCTCGCGCCACTGAGCTAAACCGGAAACGCGGCGGGTGGCTAGGGGGCGGGGCGAGTGGCGCCTTCGACCCGATCGCGGCGGCTCCATTGACAGCCACAGGCCTTGGGGGGAGCGTGGCCGTTCGTCAGAGGGAATTCTCATGAAGCGGATCGTCACGGTCGCCACACTGGCCCTGTTCTGCATCGGCGGGGCTGCGAGCGCCCAGGGCGGGGGCGCGGCCGCCTTCATCCAGGGCCGTCAGGCGGGGATGATGCTGTCGGGAGCCTCGATGGCCGCCATCAAGGGCGCGATCGACGCGCAGCAGGCCCCGGCGACGCAACGATTCAACACGCGAGGACTGGCGCGCTGGGCCCATGCGGTGCCGGGCATGTTCCCGGCCGGTAGCGGCGAGGAAGCGGGCGTGCCGACCAACGCCAAGGCCGAGGTCTGGACCGACCGCGCCGGCTTTGAGGCCAAGGCCGCCGCCTATGCCGCGGCGGCCGACCGGCTTGCCGAACTGGCGCAGGGCGAG
>DASRWP010000149.1:0-3098 GCA_035654535.1 Brevundimonas sp. | reverse complement strand
CCGGCGGCGAGGCCCGCGCCATCGCCGCCGGCGATGGGCATGACATAGATGTCGCCCAGCATGTCGAAGGCGATCATGCTGCCGTCTGGACTGACATCGACTGACATCCAGGTGCCGCTGGTCACGTCGATCGGTATGTCGCGTGACGGCCCGGGCGGAGTCTGCACGTCCCACCGGGGCGTTTCGGGCGTCGCGGCGGGCGCGGCGGCGGCGGCGGCCTCCTCTTGCGGCGTGGGCGGGGGCGGCAGCTCCGACGGCGGGGTCTGGGCCAGCGAGGGGCCGGCGAGCGCCGAGACGGCGGCGGCGGTCAGGAGCAGTTTCTTCATCAACGGAGTCCCCGGTCGGCCGGACGTCTGGAGCCTGCGTCAGGCCGCGTCCTTCAAAGGGCAAAAGAGCATCGCCCGATGGGTCCGTCCAGTGGCGCGTCAGCGTACTGCGGCCGAGCCTGCGCCTTCGCAAAGCGCCCTGACCTGTTCCAGCGAAGTCATGGCGTTGTCGCCCGGCGTCGTCATTGCCAGCGCGCCATGGGCGACACCGTAGTCCACAGCCGCCTGAGGTCCCAGCCCGGCCATTAGCGCCCAGGCCATGCCGGCAACGAAGCCATCGCCGCCGCCAACCCGGTCCAGCACCGCGATCTCGCGGATGTCTGACGCGTATCGCTCGCCGCCCATCCACAAGACCCCACCCCAGCGGTTGACCGAAGCGGACACGGGATCCCTCAGGGTCGCCGCGAAGACCTGTACGTTCGGCAGGTCGGCGCCCACGCGCTCGATCAGCCGGTCGAACGGGCCGCTGTCGGCAGGGTCGCGCCGTGGCTCGTCGGTCGAAAGGCCGAGGCATGACGCGTAGGCGTATTCGTCGCCGATCAGCACGTCGACCAGTCCGGCGATCTCGCGGTTCACGCGCTGTGCCGCATCGGGATCGGGATGGCTGGACCAGAGGCTCGCGCGATAGTTCAGGTCGTAGCTGACGATCACGCCGTGCCGTCTGGCCGCCCGGACGGCGGCGAGCGCGGTCTGCGCCGTGGACCCGGACAAGGCCGCGAAAATCCCGCCGGTGTGAAGCCAGCGGACGCCCTCGACTCCGAACAGGTGGTCCCAGTCGATCTCGTCCGGACCCAGTTGGGACGCCGCGGAGTTGGCCCGGTCGGACACGCCCAGTGCGCCGCGGACACCGAAGCCGCGCTCGGTGAAGTTCAGACCGACGCGCGTATTGCGTCCGACCCCGTCCGCCTCTCGCCAAAGGATGTGAGAGGCATCGACGCCGCCTTGCAGGATCAGGTCTTCGACGAGGGCGCCAATCTCGGTGCGAGGCAGGGCCGTGACGATCGAGGTCCGCTGTCCAAAGGTCTTCCGCAGGCCCCGCGCGACATTGTACTCGCCGCCGCCCTCCCAGACCTGAAACGACCGCGCTGTACGGACCCGGCCTTCGCCGGGATCGAGGCGCAGCATGACCTCGCCGAGCGCGACACAGTCCCAGCGGCAGTCTTCGGCGGCCCGGAGGCCCTTCAGTCCGGTCATTTCATCAGCGAGGGCAGCCACAGCGAAAGCGCCGGCACGAAGGTGACCAGCATCAGCACGCCGAGGCAAGCCAGCCAGAAGGGCCAGATGGTCTTCAGCGCCCGCGTCATGGGTATCCCGGCGATGGCGCTGCCAACGAACAGCACCGATCCGACGGGCGGCGTGATCAGGCCGATGCCGCAGTTGAGCAGCAGGATGACCCCGAACTGGACCGGATCGACATCAAACGCCTTGGCCACGGGCAGGAAGATCGGAGTGCAGATGATGATCAGAGGCGCCATGTCCATGAAGGTCCCGAGGATCAACAGGATGACGTTGATCAGCAGCAGGATCAGGATCGGGTTGTCGGTCAGCGTCTGCAGCAGGCTGACCATCATGGTCGGAACCTGCATGTAGGCCATCAGCCAGCCGAACGCTCCCGCGCAGCCGATGATGAACAGCACCATGCCGGAGGTCCGCGCCGCGCCCGTGCAGGCCGCCTTGAACGCGGACCAGGTCATGTGGCGGTAGACCAGACCGGTCACCACGGTGGCGTAGACCACGGCGATCGAGGCGCTTTCGACGGCGGTGAAAATCCCGGCCCGGATGCCGCCGAAGATGATCCCGACCAGCAACAGGCCGGGGATGGCGGCGACGAGCCGGACGGCCACAGCGCGGAAGCCGGGGAAGGCCTCGGCCGCGTAGCCGCGCTTGCGGGCCACGACGTAGGCCGTGACCATCAGGCTTACGGCCAGCAGCAGCGCGGGGAGGATGCCCGCCGCGAACAGATCGGAGATCGACACGCCCCCGCCGGCAGCCGCCGAATACAGGATCATATTGTGCGACGGAGGCACCAGCAGAGCGACCAGCGCCGCCGAGATGGTGACGTTGACCGCATAGTCGGCGTCGTAGCCGCGCTTCTGCATCTGCGGGATCATGGTGCCGCCGATAGCCGAGACGTCGGCGATGGCGCTGCCTGAAACGCCGCCGAACAGGGTGGAACCCACCACGGTCACCTGCCCCAGCCCCCCGCGGACGTGCCCGACCATCGACGCGGCGAGGGCGATCATGCGGTCGGACAGGCCGCCCTTCATCATCAACTCACCCGTAAAGATGAATAACGGAATGGCCAGCAGGGCCACCGAGGTGATGTCGGACCCCATCTGCTGGAAAACCACGATCGGCGGCAGGGCGAGATAGAGAACCGTCGCCAGCGTCGCGGCTAGCAGCGAGAAGGCGACCGGCACGCCGATGGCCAGCAGGACGGCCATGAGGCCGAAGAGGATGACGTATTCCATGCTCAGTCCGCCGCCTCGACGACGGCGTCGGGGGCGCGATAATCTCCGGTCAGCAGCCGTTCGACTGCAAACAGCAGGATCAGGGCGCCGCCGACGCACAGCGCCGCGAACTTGAGGCCGGAGGGCAGGGGGGCTCCGGCCATGGCGACCGGCCAGTCATCGATCATCAGCGCGCCGCCCAGCACCATCAGACCCGCGCCCGAGGCGGCTGCAATCAGCCGGGAGATGGACTTCAACACCCACTGCGCGCGGCCGGGCGCGGCGTCGCGGAAAGTCTGGAAGGCGAAATGGGTCTCGCGAC
>DASRWP010000148.1:0-2831 GCA_035654535.1 Brevundimonas sp. | reverse complement strand
GCCCCTCCGGCCTTGGTCTCGGCCTTCTTCGCGGCCTCGTCGCCGCCGCAGGCGGCAAGGGCCAGAGCAAGCGTCACGGACGCGAGGGCCATGCGGGCCCGGCTGTTGCGCAGGATGTTCGCCACGTCTGATCCCCATCGGCCGCGGTAGGGAGCCGCGCCGCTCGTTCGGGACGCCCGCGCTGGACGGCCCCTGTCATCAGCCGTTGAATAGCGACTTCCCACCCGCTTCTCAAACGACAATGCGGGCTCTTACCGCGAAGTAATCTGCGCCGGAGACGGTGGCGAAAGGGCGCGGCGCGGGCTCGCGTTGGCGATTCCGCCCCGCCGTGCTACCGGCCCGGCCATGACGACTACCTCCTCCAGGACGGCCATCCAGCGTATCCGCAACTTCAGCGTTGTGGCCCACATCGACCACGGCAAATCGACCCTGTCCGACCGGCTGATCCAGCACACCGGGGGGCTGACGGCGCGCGAGATGTCGGCGCAGGTCCTTGATAACATGGACATCGAGAAGGAGCGGGGGATTACGATCAAGGCGCAGACGGTGCGCCTGAACTACCGGGCCAAGGACGGGCTCGACTACGTCCTGAACCTGATGGACACGCCGGGGCACGTCGACTTCGCCTATGAGGTTAGCCGCTCGCTGGCGGCGTGCGAGGGATCGCTGCTGGTGGTCGATGCGTCGCAGGGGGTCGAGGCGCAGACCCTAGCCAACGTCTATCAGGCGATTGATAACAATCATGAAATCGTACCCGTCCTGAACAAGATCGATCTGCCGGCGGCCGAGCCCGAGCGGGTCCGGGAGCAGATCGAGGACGTGATCGGCATCGACGCCTCCGACGCGGTGCTGTGCAGCGCCAAGTCGGGCATCGGCATCGAGGAGGTGCTGGAAGCCATCGTCACCCGCCTGCCGCCGCCCAAGGGCGACCCCGACGCGCCGCTGAAGGCCATGCTGGTCGACGCCTGGTACGACCCCTATCTGGGCGTGGTCCTGCTGGTGCGGGTGTTCGACGGCGTGCTGAAGACCGGCCAGCGCATCAAGATGATGCAGCACGGCACCACCCATCTGGTCGACCGCGTCGGCGTCTTCCTGCCCAAGAACACGCCGGTCGAGCAGCTGTCGGCGGGCGAGGTCGGCTTCATCACGGCCCAGATCAAGGAGGTCGCCCACGCCGCCGTCGGCGACACCATCACCGACGAGAAACGCCCGACGCCCGAGCCGCTGAAGGGGTTCAAGGAAGTCCAGTCGGTGGTCTTCTGCGGCCTGTTCCCGGTCGACGCCGCCGACTTCGAGGACCTGCGCGCCGCCATCGGCCGCCTGCGCCTGAACGACGCCAGCTTTACCTATGAGATGGAGTCCAGCGCCGCCCTCGGCTTCGGCTTCCGCTGCGGCTTCCTCGGCCTGCTGCACCTCGAGATCATTCAGGAGCGCCTCAGCCGTGAGTTCAACCTCGACCTGATCGCGACCGCCCCGTCGGTGGTCTACAAGATCGCCCTGCGCGACGGCTCAGAGATCGACCTGCACAACCCGGCCGACCTGCCCGACGTGATGCAGATCATGGAAATCAGCGAGCCGTGGATCAAGGCGACCATCCTGACCCCCGACGAGTACCTGGGCGGCGTCATCAAGCTGTGTCAGGACCGCCGCGGCAGCCAGGTCGAACTGTCCTACGTCGGCAGCCGCGCGCTGGTGGTCTACGAACTGCCGCTCAACGAGGTGGTTTTCGACTTCTACGACCGGCTGAAGTCGATCTCGAAGGGATACGCCTCGTTCGACTACGAGCTGACCGACTACAAGGCCGGCGATCTGGTCAAGATGTCGATCCTCGTCAACGCCGAGCCGGTCGACGCCCTGTCGATGCTGGTCCACCGCGGCCGGGCTGAGACCCGTGGCCGCGGCATGGTCGAGAAGATGAAGGAGCTGATCCCGCCCCACATGTTCCAGATCCCCATCCAGGCGGCGATCGGCGGCAAGATCATCGCCCGCGAGACCGTCCGCGCCCTGCGCAAGGACGTGACCTCCAAATGCTACGGCGGCGACGCCACCCGCAAGAAGAAGCTGCTGGAGAAGCAGAAGGCCGGCAAGAAGCGCATGCGCCAGTTCGGCAAGGTCGAGATCCCGCAGGAGGCCTTTATCGCCGCCCTGAAGATGGACGACGACTGACCCCTTACGCCTCCACCCCCGCCCGCTCGATCCGGCTCCGCTCCATCGCGTAGCACTCGCACGCCATCTGCTCGAGCGCGGGGCGGTCGAGGATGCGGATCACGCCGCGGGCGTAGCGGATGGCCTTGCGCTCCTTCAGCTGGCCGGCGGCGTCGTTGATGGTCGTGCGCTGGGCCCCGAGGGCGCAGGCCAGCTCTTCCTGGGTGAAGTGGATGTCCACGCCCGCCGTCAGGTCCGCCGCCGTCAGCAGCCAGCGGGCGACGCGCGGCATCACCTTGTGGACCGTGTTGCAGGCCGCGTGCTGCACCGCCTGCATCTGATAGACGCAGGACAGTCGCAGCAGGTCGTGCATCAGCGGCGGGCTGATCCTCTGGCGCCGACGCAGCAGGTCGGCGGACAGGACGTACACGGCGCCCGCCATGCGGGCGGAGACCTCCCAGCCGCACGGCTGGTCCGCCAGAAACGGGGCCAGGCCGGAAACCCCCTCGCTGCCGATCAGCGCCGTCTCGATCGCCGGCCCGTCGGGAAAGCGCACCCGGTTGACCAGCTGGGCGTCGACGGGGAAGTGCACATCGACGATCTCGCCGTCCTGTTCGATCAGGATCTGGCCGCCGGCGACCTCCATGCGGCGCAGGTGCGGATACAGCGCCGCGTGGTCGTCGGGC
>DASRWP010000147.1:0-2469 GCA_035654535.1 Brevundimonas sp. | reverse complement strand
GCATTCGCGCCGCCGGGTTCTCCGGGCAATCGACCCCGCTGGAGGAAGGCGTGCGCCGCTACGTGCAGGGCTTCCTCAACACGGAGGATCCCTACCGGTGAGGCGTCCAAGGCTGACGTTCCGGCAATGGGTCGGCTGGTTCGGCCTCGGGCTGGTGCTGCTGCTTGCCGCCGCCGTCGCCGTCTGGCGGGGCGACATCCTAAGGGCGGGCCTGGACCCGCAGGTGCCTTTCCAGACCTATCGCCCGCCGCCACCGCCCGATTATCGCGATCCGGCGGCGTGGGCGCTGCGAGACGCGCGGACGTCCGGGTCCGGTCCTGCTTCGATCTTCTTCGTTCACTCGACGACCTATGACGGCGGTCGGCATTGGAACGGACCCATCGGGGACCGGGACGCGGACCGGTGGCTACGGCGTGTTGTCCTGCCCAACTACGCGGGACCGTTCGCACGTGCGGGGTCGATCAGCGCGCCCCTCTACCGGCAGGGCAGCCTCTATACCCGCCTGACGCTTCGGGAAGACGCAAGAGAGGCCCGGGCCTTCGCCTACGGCGACATCGTGGCCGCATTCGACGCTTGGCTGGTCAATCACCCGCAAGGACCGATCGTGCTGGCAGGTGTCGAGCAGGGCGCCGAACTGGTCGAGCGGCTTGTGCGCGAACGGGTCGCGCCGAACGCCGCCCTGCGCTCGCGTCTGGTGGCGGTCTATCTGATGGACGCCGTTGCGGCGGCCGACGGTCTGTCGCCCGAGGTGCCGGCCTGCGCGGATCGGCGGCAGACGGCCTGCGTCGTCGGCTGGTCTCCGGTGGGTGAAAGCAACGACGGGGCCGCGCGGCGGCGGCTGAGGCGCGCTCTGGTCTGGGACGACCGCGGACGCCTGGTCGATCTGGCGGGCCGGCCGTCGCTGTGCGTCAACCCCGTGACCGGCTCAACCGACACGAGACCCGTCCCGGTCCGTGCGCACAGGGGCGCCACCAATGCGACGGACCTCGAATGGGGCGCCCGGCCGGCTCTGATGGCGCGGGAGATCGCCACCCGGTGCCGCGACGGCCTGCTCCGGCACACCGAGCCGACCACGGAGTCTTTCCGCGACGGCGGCAGCTGGGCGGATCGGAGAAAGTCTCGTCCCTACAACCTGTTCTATGGCGATGTTGAAGCTGACGTCGGAACCCGATTGTCCCTTTGGCTCACCCAACAGGCCGCCTAGTCGGTTCCCGCGCGCTCGTTGCGCCAGTCGAACAGCGCTTCCAGAATCCGCACCGCCTCACCGCGAGGAGAGTTGAGATCCGGGTCGCGTCCCAGCACCAGCCGGGCGTCGTCCGCCGCCGCCAGCATCAGCGCCCGGTGCCGGACGGGATCGGCGAACCGGTAGGCGGGAAAGCCGCTCTGCTTCAGGCCCAGCGGATCGCCGCCGCCGCGCAGGCGGAAATCCTCCTCCGCGACCTCGAAACCGTCCTCGGTGCGCCGCAGGGTCTCCAGCCGGGTCCGTGCGGTTTCCCCGAGGCCATCCTCACCGCCGCCGTATAACAGGATGCAGGCGCTGGACTTGGCCCCACGGCCGACCCTCCCACGCAGCTGGTGCAGTTGAGCCAGGCCGAACCGGTCGGCGTGTTCAATCACCATAATGGTGGCGTTGGGCACGTCGACGCCCACCTCGACGACCGTCGTGGCCACGAGAAGGGGCAGGCGGCCGTCGGCGAAATCGGCCATCACAGCCTCCCGCTCCGCGCCCGGCATCTGTCCATGGGCGAGACCCGTCTCGACCTTCAGGATACGGCGCAGATCGGCCGCACGGGCCTCCGCGGCGGCGAGGTCGGACGCTTCGCTCTCAGCCACGAGAGGGCAGATCCAGTAAGCCTGCGCCCCGCCGTCGATGGCGGCCTTCAGCCGCTTGGCCAC
The DNA here is from genome assembly GCA_035654535.1 of Brevundimonas sp. Taxonomy (GTDB): domain Bacteria; phylum Pseudomonadota; class Alphaproteobacteria; order Caulobacterales; family Caulobacteraceae; genus Brevundimonas. The sequence goes on along the minus strand of DASRWP010000147.1, from coordinate 573 downwards.
GTCCCCGATCCGGGCCAACGGAAGGACGGCGGTCGTCACCGGCGTGCGACCGGGCGGCTTCTCGGTCAGGCGCGAGACCTCGAGCTCGCCGTACTGGGTCAGTTCGAGCGTACGGGGTATCGGCGTGGCGGACATGGTCAGCAGATGGACGCCGCCGGTGCGCGGATCGCCCTTGGCCTGCAGCCGCTGCCGCTCCTTGACCCCGAAACGGTGCTGCTCGTCTATGACCGCCAGCGCCAGCCGGTCGAAGCGCACCGCGTCCTGAAACAAGGCGTGCGTGCCGATGGCGACACCGGCCTCTCCGGAGGCTAGTGCGGACAGACGCGCCCGGCGCTCGCCCGGCGTGTCGCGGCCTGTGAGCAGGACGGTCGTCACGCCGGCCGCCTCAAGCATAGGGCCGAGACGCTGGAAATGCTGACGCGCGAGGATTTCGGTCGGCGCCATCAGGGCGGCCTGAAACCCGGACGCGGCTGCGTCCGCCATGGCGAGGGCGGCGACTGCCGTCTTGCCCGAACCGACATCGCCCTGCAGCAGCCGTCCCATCTGTTCGCCGGAGGCGAGATCACGACGAAT
>DASRWP010000146.1:0-16600 GCA_035654535.1 Brevundimonas sp. | reverse complement strand
GCTCCCAGCGCCATCGAGGCCGGGATCAGGTCCTGGGCCCGCTCGCCGACGAGCCGCCGCGCCGCATGGGGCGCCAACAGACCAATCCAGCCGACGACGCCGGCCACGGCGACGGCGGCCGACGTGATCAGCGCCGCCGCCCCCAGCGCCGTCAGCCGCAGCGGTCGCGCCCGGAGTCCAAGCGACCGCGCCTGCTCATCCCCCAACGACAGGATGTCCAGCCGGACGCCCAGCCAGAGCAGGATGACGGTCCCGAAGGCGACGGGCGCCAGCGCGAACGCCGCCTCGGCCAGCGTCGCCCGGGTGAACGAACCCAGGAGCCAGTATGTGATCGACGGCAGCTGCGAATAAGGCTCGGCGACGATGACCACGAGGCCCAGACCGGCGGAGGCGAGGGCCCCGGCCACGACGCCGCACAGGATCAGCGCCAGCCGGCCGTCGCCGCTTCGGGTCAGGGCGGCGCAGCCGACCGCCAGAGCCCCTGCCGCCAGCCCTCCGACGAAGGCGGCGGTCTGTACAAGCGCGGCGCCCGCGCCCAGCAGCAGCGCCAGCGCCGCGCCAAAGCCGGCGCCGGACGAGACGCCGAGAAGGTCGGGCGAGGCCAGCGGGTTTCGGAACAGGATCTGGAACGCCGCTCCGGCTCCGGCCAGCGCCGCGCCGCAGGTCAGGGCGGCCAGCAGCCGCGGCCCGCGCAGCGCCAGCGCCAGCTCCGCCCGCACCGTGCCCTCTCCGAGCACGGCGTCCAGCAGCTCGGACGGCGGCGCCGCCAGAGGTCCGATGGCGAGCGCGCCGATGGCGGCCGCCAGAACGAGGAGGCCGAGCGCCACGCGCCACAGGACGGCTCCGCTCCGGCTCAATCGAGCCACTGCGGCGTCGCCATCGACCGTGGCGCGACCCCGTAAAGCCGCCGGTTGAGCTCGGCCAACGTCGCGGCGGAGCCTGACGCGTCCGCCAGCCAGGCGCAGCCCAGCAGCCGGTTCAGCGACGGCGGACGGTCGATCCAGCCGAAGGGGACGTCCGGCAGCAGCAGAATCCGCCGCCGTCCGCCGCCGGGCCTGACGCGCCAGACCGGCTCGGCCCGCGCGGCTTCTGCGAACGCGGGGTCGAGGGTGACGATGGCCTCAGGATCCCACTCGGCGGCCTGTTCGCGGGTCACCCTGCCGATGTCGCGCGAGCCGGCGGCGACATTGGTCCAGCCGGCTCCCTCAAGCACCTCGGTGGCGAGCGCTCCCCGGAAGCCTGTCTCGAGACCATCCACGCCCCGTGCATAGTAGAAGGAAGGGCCGGGCGGCGCGGTGCGCCAGCGGTCGATGACATCCGCCGCAAGTCCGGCCAACGGATTCGCCCCGGCCCCGGCCCCGAGCACCGCCGAAGCCTCGCGGATGGCGGCGGGTATGTTGGCGAGCGAGCCGTCGATCAGCCGCCACTCCACGCCGAGACGGCCCCCCATCCGGTCCGCAAGCGCGCGGTTCTCGGGCGCGGTGTCGCCGTAGTCGATCACCAGCCGGGCCCCGACGGCCGCGAGGGCCTCAGGGCCGGCGGGCCTTCCCCCCCCGGCCAGGGCGCCGAGTTCCGGCAGGGCGCCTGCCCGAGGCGCCAGCGCCCCGAGCGCCTCCGGCCCCGGCTTGCGCGGCCACCCCGCCAGCCGTTCGCGCGCCACCGCCCAGATCAGAAGGGCCGCCGGCTGGCCCGCCGCGATGACGTCGCCCCCCGATTCCGCCGCCGGCGCCGCGCAGGCGCTCATCGCGACGCAGCCGCCCAGCCCCGCCAACGCCCTTCGCCGTGTCCAGATCATCCAACCCCCTGCCTTCGCCGAGGGGCATTCTGGCTCAGGCCCGGGTTCGACGCCATGAAACGAATTTACCCTTATCTCTTGTCCGGTCTTGCGCGCCGTGCTGCTTATGCGCTTTCGCGCGTCAGGTGGGGCGCAGCAGCAAGGGAGTGAGCCGTTGAACACGACGGTCGCAGGGAGAGCGCAGGGAATGCGCATCGGGCTTGAAGCCCGGCAAGCGGCGGGAGGCCGCGCATGAACATCGTCATCCTCCTCGGCCTGATCATCACGCTCGCCACCGGCATTCCGGTGCTGATGCAGATCCTGAAGAATCACCCGCGCGGACTGATCATCCTGTTCTTCGCCGAAATGTGGGAGCGCTTCTCCTACTACGGCATGCGCGGGATCCTGATCTTCTATCTGACCCAGCATTTCCTGTTCGACGACGCCACGGCGGCCTCGACCTACGGCTCCTACACCTCGCTGGTGTACCTGCTGCCGCTGGTCGGTGGCATTCTTGCGGACCGCTACATCGGCACCCGCAAGGCCATCGCCTTCGGCGCCCTGCTGCTCGTCGCCGGCCACAGTCTGATGGCCTACGAAGGCCGTCCGGCGACTGAAACCCTGACCTACGGCGGGGCCCAGTACCAGGTCGTCAGCGAAGGCCGCGGCGCCGCCCGCGACGTCGGCATCATGGTCGACGGCCAGCGCTACGCCTTCACCGCGGCCGAAAGCGGCGGTCTGCAGCTGACCAATCTGCCGGCCACCGCCAGCCTGCCGCAGGTCATGGAGCCGGGCTCCTACACCATGACGGCGACGCGTGACATGAGCGGGGTCAACAGCTTCTACCTCGCCATCTCCCTGATCATCATGGGCGTCGGCTTCCTGAAGCCCAACATCTCGACCATCGTCGGCCAGCTCTATCCGCAGGGCGACCCGCGGCGGGATTCCGGCTTCACACTCTACTACTACGGCATCAACCTTGGGGCGTTCTGGGCGGCGGTGCTGTGCGGCTATCTCGGCCAGACCGTCGGCTGGTGGGCCGGGTTCGGCCTCGCGGGCGTCGGCATGGCGCTCGGCTTCGTCGTCTTCGTGCTCGGCAAGCCGCTGCTGCAGGGCAATGGCGAACCGCCCAATCCGGCGTTGCTGAAACAGCCCCTGTTCGGGCCGCTGAACCGCGAATGGCTAATCTACATCCTCGCCGTCCTCGGCGTCGGCGTCGTCTGGTTCATGGTCCAGCGCAACGCTCTCGTGGGCTCCGTGCTGGCCATTTCGACCCTGCTGTCGCTGGCCTTCATCGTCTGGATCATCGTCAAGGTCTGCAAGACCATGGCCGAGCGCCAGCGGATGATGCTGGCTGTCGTCCTGATCTTCGGCGCGGTGGTCTTCTTCACCCTGTTCGAACAGGCCGGCACCTCGCTGAACCTGTTCGCCGACCGCAACGTGGACCTGACCATCGCACCCACGGTGATGCAGTTCCTCGGCATAACCGTCGGCACGCCGGAGCAACTGGCGGCCGCGGGCATCACGCCCTCGGGCTTCTGGATCGACGCGACCATCACGGCTGCTCAGGTCCAGTCGTTCAACGCCGGCTTCATCCTGATCTTCGCGCCGATCTTCGCGGCGCTGTGGGCCTGGCTGGCCAGCAAGAAGATGGACCCCAATCCGACGATGAAGTTCGGTCTCGGACTGGTCCAAGTCGGCCTCGGCTTCCTCGTCGTGGTCTGGGCCGCCGGTTCCGGCATGGTCAGCGAAGCCTTCCAGATGCCGCTGATCATCCTTGCGCTGCTCTACATGCTGCACACCACCGGCGAGCTGTTCCTGTCGCCCGTGGGCCTGTCGGAAATCACCAAGCTGTCGCTACCCTCCGTGGTCAGCTTCATGATGGCGGTGTGGTTCCTCGCCAGCTCGATCGCCCAGTTCGTCGGCGGCAAGATCGCCGGCCTGATGGGCACCGAGACCGTCGGCGGTCAGGTGCTGGACCCGCAAGGGGCGCTGGCCACCTCGCTGGACGGCTTCGGCAAGCTGGGATGGTGGGGCGTCGGCATCGGCGTGGCCTTCATCCTGATCAGCTTCGTGATCAAGGGCTGGTCGCACGGCGCCAATGACGCCGACAACCACCCCGGACCGACGGTCACTGACCGCGGACAGGAGGACGGCAACGTCGCCCGGCCGCAGACCAGCACACCGGGCTGATCTTCACGGCTGAATGTGGAAAGGGCGGAGCCTCGCGGCTCCGCCCTTTTTGCTGTCCTTATCGCGCCACGGCAGGTCGGGCCGCAGCCTAGAGCGTCTTGCGGATCTGCAGGAAGAACCAGGGATAGGCGCTGGTTTCCTGCTGCTCGTAGAACGCCAGCGGGCTGCTGTTGCGCGGCCCGGTGTAGACCCAGCGTTCCCGGCCCAGTTCCCGAACTCCGGCGTTTCCGACCTCAAGCCGGATCGTCAGGTCCGTGCGCGGCTTCCACTGTCCGTAAAGGGTGACGAACGGCGTCTGCTCCACCAGACGCAGCTCGCGCGTGCGGTAGTTATATCCGCCGTCGTTGTCGCAACCGTGGTCGAAGCCGTAGCTCCATCGTCCGCCCTGCAGGTCGTGGTTGAAGTTCACGCCACAGCCAAAGCCGTCATTGCCCGGGAACTCGACCTCCTGACCCGTGAGGGGGTCCGTGATGCGCGAATCCGTCCAGGTGCCGCGCGCCTGGAGCCGGGCGTTGGCGACGCCAAGGCGGTCGAGCGGCAGGGTCAGGCGGGCCTGGAACTGATCCTGCGAGCCGTCGCCGATGTTGCCGACCGCATCAAACCCGCCGACGAGAGGGATGATGCCGACGAAGTCCGTCACCTCGACGTGGCTGGCCGTAAGCTGAAGCACCGCCTCACCCCAGAAGCGGCGCTCGTAGACGGCTTCGAAAACGTCGAGCTTGTGCGGCACCAGATCGGGGTTGCCCGCGGTGACCTGACCGAGGGCCACTTCCGACGATGCGACGAAATCGCCGAAATCCAGCTGGCCGACCTCACGTTCGTAACGCAGGCGCAGCTGGTGGCCATCGATGGGGGTCCAGGTGAGCTGGAGGCGCGGCTTTGGATAGGTGAAGGATTTCGCCGTGTCGCGATCGCCGGTCTGGCTGATCTCCGACACTTCCAGCCTCATGCCGGCCTCGGCGGTGAGCCGGGGAGACGGACGCCAGGTCATCTGGCCGAAGACCTCGCCGCGCAGCTCTTCAACCTTCACCGACTCGGTCGCCGTGGGATCAGGCACCCCGTTTTCGGCATAGGTGGTCGTGCTGTCGAGGAAGTTGTAGGCGATCTCGCCGCCGCCTTCGAAACCCCAGCGATCATTGGGGCGAAAACGCGCGAGGCCGCGGCCGATGCTTTCGCCGGACTTGTCATCCGAGGTGAAGATCGACGAGAACGCCCCGCGCGAGAAAGGCGCCTCGAAGTCGCCTTTCGCCAGACGCTGCAAGCCGGTCAGTTCCAGTTCCACGCGGTCCCCGACCGGTCGCGTCCAGCGCACGCCGAGTTCCGCGTTGCCCCCCTCGGACCTCTGATCGCTCCGTTCGTTCTGGCCGGATCCCGCGACGATGATCAGCGACTGGCCGTTCTCGCTCATGTCATAGTTGGCCAGCCCGTTGATCCGGAGCAGTCCACCACCGACCGGGCGCTGAACGGCTCCCGCGAGGTTCACGTTTCGGAACAGGTCGTCGAGCTCGAGCCGGGCGTCCTGGAACAGGTTTCCACTGGCGTCGAAGCGGCGGCGGAAGCCGTCCCCGACCAGATCGATCCGCTTGTCGCTGGTCGCGCTGAACGCCAGTTCCTCCTGCGAGTCACCTTCACGGCGTGAGTACTGTCCCCGGATCAGCGGGCCGATGTAGCCGTCGGGATAGAAGTACGGATTGAACTCGATCACCCGCTCGGTCGTAACGGTTCGGCGCAGCACGATGTTGGCGATCACCGAACGACCCTGCATGTCGATGCCGGGCGCGCTGCCGCGAACCAGTTCGATCCGTTCGACTGACGCGGCCGAGATGCGGCGCAGATACTGGTCCAGGCCTTCAGATTTGATCGCCGGCCTCTGGCCGTCGATCAGCACATTGCCGCCGGCCCCGGCATAGCCGCGCGTGCCGCTGTCGCCGAACTCCAGATTGAAGCCGGGCAGTCTGGACAGCATGTCCAGCACCGTATCCGGCTGGGCGTCGGCGAAGAAGGCCGGCTCGAAGACCAGTATGCCCTGCTGCGTCGTCGCGGGTGCGGGCGCGGGCGTGGTCTGGGCGATTGCCGGCGCTACGGGCATCGCGAGGGCGGTGGCGGCGAGCCAGACGGCCTTGTGCATCGGAGTCGTCTTTCAGGGCTGCGGCCGGACACCCGGCCGGTGACGTCAGAAGGTCTTGCGAAGTTGCAGCGACCAGAAGGTCCGGGGATTGACTTCGCGCGTCTCGACATAGGCGACGGGCCGCGTGACCCGGTTGGCGAACTGGGTTCGCGTCGTGACGAACTCGTCCCAGTCCGTCAGCTGCGCACGCAGCGTCAGCGTCGGGGTCGGCTTGTACTCGACATAGGCCTGGAAGTAGTCGCTGCCGGCCCGCCAGCGGTTCGTGAAGTCGGGATTGAATGTGGACTGGCCGAGACGCGTGAGCACAAAGGCTCCCCACTGGATCTTCATACTGGCGATCGTCTGGTCGATGCCGATGTAGGGCTGGCTCGTCCGCAGGTTAGAGACGCTGCGAATCTCAAGAGAGGTCGGGTCGGTAACCTCCGTGTGAATCCAGTCGTTCCGGAAGTTGATGCGCCCTCCGATGAAGCCAAGCCGGTCGGCGGGGAGGAGCAGGTTGACCGACACCCGATCGGACGTGCCGTCTCCGATGTTTCCGACCGCTGACAAACCATTTTTCAGCGGGATGACGTCGATGTAGTTGCTGACCTCGTCATGCCGGTAACCGATGGTGAAGATGCCCTCGCCCCAGAACCGGCGTTCGTAGATGGCCTCTCCGATCCAGCGGGACTCGGGTTCAAGATCGACGTTGCCGCCAAAGAGCGTCTCTCCCGCAAGATCCGAGGAGGCGGCGAAGTCGCCGAAGTTCAGCTGGCCCACCTCCCGCTCCACCCGGAAGCGCAGCTGATGGCTGGGGATGGGCGTCCAGGTCGCCTGGAAACGGGGTTTGACGAAGTAGAAGCTCTTTTCCTGACTGGCGTCGCCGGACTGGCTGATGGTGGAGCCCTCCACCCGCAGACCGCCTTCGAGGGTGAGGTCGGGGCGAAGCCTCCACGTACCGCGGCCGAACAGCTGGCCGCGCGTTTCCTCGACCTTGACCGAGGCCGATGGCAGCGTCACGGGAGCGCCGTTGACGGTGAAGGCCTGGTCCGTCTCCAGCATGTTGTAGGCGACCTCGCCGCCGGTCTCGATGGTCATCGAGGCGGAGCGTTCCCAGCGGGTCAGTCCCCGCAGGATGGTCTCGGAATTGGTCCCCTCGGTGGTGAACACCTGATCAGCGCTCGGCACGCCGCCGACCTGTCCGCCGCTGACCGAGGCGTTGTCGAAGTCTGATCGGGTATGAATGAACCGGCTTTCCAACGTCAGGTCGTCAGCCAGCGGTCGGGTGAATACGGCGCCCAGTTCGCCGCTCGTGTTCTCGTTGACGGATTCGCTGTAGCGCAGGGTGCCCGGCGCCTTCTGCTCGGTGATGTTATTGAAATCGCCCACGCCGACTCTGGCGGTCAGATCGATCTTGCCGCCCATCCATGGCGAGGCGAAGTTGCCCCTTATGCTGTTGCCGCCCCCGTAGGCTTCAGTCCGCAGCGCCTCGTCGCGCAGCACCGTACCGTCGGGCGCGACTCGCAGTACGCGCCCCACGCCGCTGCCGTCGCTAAAGCCCATGCCGTCGTTGAGGATGACACCCCAGGTTCGCTCGCCTGAACTGGCCGAAAACTGATAGCTGCCGCTGAACAGGTCACGGCCTCCGTTCACGAGGTTGGCGTTGAGCTGCAGGATCGACTGACGCGTGCTCTCGACCGTCGTGATCACGTTCACGACGACGGAATAGCCCTGCATGTCGATGCCTGGCGCGCCCCCGCGGATCAGCTCGATCCGCTGAACCCGTGAAGCAAGCGTCCGTGAGAGGACGGAGGAGCCGGTGTCGTTCTTGGACGCCGGGCGCGACCCGTTGATCAGGATGTTGCCGACCGACCCTTCGAAGCCGCGGCTGCCGTCCCCGTCCTGGACGCTGAAACCAGGCACGCGGTTGACCATCTCAAGCGCAGTGTTGGGCCGCTGGTCCGCGAAGAATGCCGGCTCGAAAACGAGAACCCCCTGCTGCGCCGCGTCCGCCGCCGGCGCCGTCGTCGCCGGGCCGGTGGGAACCGGCGCCTGGGCCGCGCCCGCGGGCGGCGCCGTCTGGGCGCTCGCCGCCGTGGAAATCGCGCACAGCGCCACGCCGGTCAGCAAGCTGAATGTTTTCATCGACCTCTCCTCCTGCGCGGACCTTGCGGACCGGTCGCAGTCGGCTCCAGTTACAAGCCTGACAGGTGGATTAATTCGCTGACAGGCTTCGGGCGCGGTTGAGGCGGACTGCTACAGTGGGAGGTGTGGAGCGCCGGCGCGCCGCCCGGGAAGAGGGGGATGGCGCAAGGAAGTCCACTGTAGCATTGGCTCGGCGGTCAGACCGCCGCCACGTCTTCGCCACGATCACCCCGACGTCTCCGGCTTTCGCCGACGCTCGGCAAGAGGGGAAACCTGTGAAACCTGGCCTGATCGCTCTCGTCGTGCTCCTGCTTGGCGCCGCGCCACCCCTTGGCGCAGCCCACGCCCAGACATCTCTCGCCGCTGACGTGTCGACTCTCGACGAGGTGGTCGTGCGGGCGCGGCGCGCGGGAGCTCCCATGTGGGCGGTGGAGCGCGGAGACAGCGTCGTCATCCTGATCGGATCGATCGAGGGGGTGCCGCAAGGCTACGACTGGCGCCCCGAGGCGCTGGAAGTCGCGGCGCGCGAGTCGCAACGCATCCTCTACCCGATGGAGGCGCGCGCCTCGCCTGCCGACCTGCTGCGGTTGCTGTGGCGTATCCGGACCGTCGCCCGCCTGCCCTCGGGCACGACCATCGCCGACCATGTCCCGCCCGACCTGCTCGCGCGCATCGAGCGGCTTCAGGCCGACGAGCGGTCCGACTCATGGAGGACCGGGAGCATGGTCGGCCTGAGTTTCGACCTGCTGGACGAGATTCCCCGGGGTCAGCGGCGAAGCGGCGCAGCGGGGGTGGTCCGGGCGGCGGCCCGGGCGGCCCGGGTCGAGGGAGAGCCGGTCGGGATCGTGCGCGGCGACGAATTGATCGACAACCTCATCAATCTTCCGCCGCGGGCCTATCTGCCCTGTGTCGAGGCGGCGACCGCAGCGGCGGAAGCCGGCTCCGCCGGCGCCGCCGCGCGGCTGGATGACTGGCGGAGTTTGCGAGTGCCTGAGGTTCTGGCCAACCCGGTCGATGTCGCGTTGAACCTGTGCTGGCCGAGCGGCGATCCGGAGATGGCTCCGGCGCTGCGGACCCGCTGGGCCGAGGCGGCGAACGTGGCGCTGGGTCGGCCCGGCGTCACCCTCGCTGTCGCGCCCCTGCGAATTCTCGCGGAACCCGGGGGCGTGCTCGACCAGCTCGAGGCGCAGGGGCTCGACCCGCGCGGGCCGGTCTGGAAGCAGGGTGAATAGCGGCTAGACCGCCGTTCCTCCCACCGTCAGGCCCGTGATCTTCAGGCTCGGCTGGCCGATGCCGACCGGGACGCCCTGGCCGCCCTTGCCGCAGACGCCGACGCCCGGGTCGAAGGCGAAGTCGTCGCCGATCATCTCGACACGCTGGAGCGCGGTGGCGCCGTCGCCGATCAGGGTCGCGCCGCGAACCGGCGCGGTGATCCGGCCGTCCTCGATCAGATAGGCCTCGGTGCACTGGAAGACGAACTTGCCGTTGGTGATGTCGACCTGGCCGCCGCCGAAATTGGCGGCGTAGAGACCGCGTCTGGTGGACGCGATCATGTCCGCCTGCTTCGCCGACCCCCCCTCCATGAAGGTATTGGTCATGCGAGGCATCGGCATGTGCGCGAACGACTGCCTCCGCCCGTTGCCCGTGGCCCTGGCGCCGAGCTGCCGCGCCGACAGCCGGTCGTGCATCAGCCCGACCATGACGCCGTCCTCGATCAGCACGGTGCGCGAGGTCGGCGTGCCTTCGTCGTCGACGCTCAGCGAGCCCCGGCGGCTGGCGATCGAACCGTCGTCCACGACCGTCACGCCCGGCGCCGCGACCCGTTTGCCCATCATGCCGGTGAAGACCGAAGACCCCTTGCGGTGGAAGTCGCCCTCGAAACCGTGGCCGATGGCCTCATGCAGCAGGACGCCGGGCCAGCCGGCGCCGAGCACCACGTCCATCTCGCCCGCAGGACAGTCGACCGCCTCGAGGTTGACCAGCGCCTGGCGCAGAGCCTCATCGACCTGGGCCTGCCAGCGGTCGGGCGCGATCCACGTTTCGAAGCCGGCGCGCCCGCCCGCGCCGGCGGAGGCGCTCTCCCGGCGGCCGTCCTTCTCCACGGTCACGGAGACATTGAGCCGCACCAGCGGCCGCATGTCGCGCACGAGCCGGCCGTCCCCGCGCAGGATCTCGATCTGCCGCCGCTCGCCGACGAGGCTGGCGGACACCTGAACCACGCGTGGATCGCGGGCGCGGGCCCAGGCGTCGATCTCGGAGAGCAGGGCGATCTTGTCGGAAAAGGCGGGCGAGGCGAGGGGGTCGATCGCGTCATAGAGCTGCTGGTTGGTGGCGCGCGGAGCCTCGGCGGCGACGCCTGCGTGACCTGACCGGGCGAGAGCGGCGCTGTCGGCGGCCCGGCGCAGGGCGGGGCCGCTGATCTCGTTGGCGTGGGCGTAGCCGGCGGTTTCCCCGGCGACCACCCGCAGGCCGAAACCCTCGCTGGCGTCATAGGCGGCGGCCTTCAGCCGCCCGTCGTCGAACACGAGCGATTCGCTCTCGGATCGTTCGAGGAACAGTTCGCCGTCGTCGGCTCCGGCGAGGGCGCCTTGCAGGATCGAAAGGGCTTCGTCCGATCCGACGTCGGCGCTGTCGAGGATGGCGGGAGGCGATACGAGGACGGTCATGGCCCCTAAGTAGGAGCTGACCGCCCTCGCGTCACGGTCAGTTCTGGGTGATGTCGCCCGAACCTGAGACGGATTGCTGTATATTGGCGGGGCGGCGGGTCAGGTCGACATCGCCCGAGCCCGAGATGTCGATGCGGGCCGAACCCGTCGGACCGACGCTGACATCACCCGAACCATCGATGGCCACGGTGGCGTCCGTGGTCCGAAGGGAGCTCAGGTCGACCTCCCCCGAACCGGTCAGGTCGACCGTGACGGCCTGCGTCTCGCCGGCGGCGTCGACCTCGCCCGAACTGGTCACCCGGACCGTCAGCGTCGGCTGGTTATAATCGCGGATCGAGAGGTCCGCGGAGCTGTTCAGTTCGAAGCTGTTGACGGAAGGGGCGGTGACGACCACCCGCAGCCGGGAGCTCCGACCCCAGCCGACCACGACGTCGTCGGCGTCCTCGTCCCAGCTCAGGCGGCCGCCGACCAGGCTAACGCGGTCGACCTTCGATTTCGGGCCTGTGACGACGACCGAAGGCGTATCGCCCTGGACGTAGGTGATGTCTCCCGGGATATCGATTTCGAGCCGTTCGCCGCCGGTCCAGGCGAGATTGCGGTTGACCGGCGGGGTGTTGTCGTCGCGCCGGAAACGGATCGTTTCGTCGCCGCCGTCGCCGTGACCTCTGAAGGTCCACTCCCAGCCGTTGCGGGCGAGGTCGTTGCCGCCGATGGCGGCGGCTCCGGACAGGGTGGCGACGCAGAGCACCAGAGCGGCGCCGGCGATGATGAGAAGCGTGCGGATCATGATCGAGTCCTCCCTCAGAACTTGCCGTCGGCCTGAGCCTGGGGCTCAAGCGCGGGCTTCAGAAGCCGATAGTGCAGGCGGGCGTACCAGACGGTCGCATTGACCAGCAGGATGGTGACGATAGCGGTCAGGGCGCCGATGACGGTGGCTCCGGCCATCATCCCGATGCCGGCGAGGATCGCCGTGGCGACGCCGCCGGGGAACCCGGCCAGCGGGCCGGCGATCATCACCGCGCCGCCGCCGATAAAGACGCCGATCGCAGCCATGAAGAAGCCGAACAGCACGCCGACCACCGTCATGAAGATCGGCAGCAGGATCAGCAGGTCGATGGCGCCGAGGCCGAGTACGGCGAAGACCGCGCCCGCCGCGGCCGACGGGTTCTTCTCCTGATCCCAGCGCCGCGCGCCGGCCTCGGCGCGAAGCTCGCGGGCGAGACGGTCGGGGTCGCCGAGCGCCGTAGCGACCTCGGCTTCGGTGCGCCCGGCCGCCAGGCCGTCCTCGAAATGGCTCTCGTAGTCAGCGGCGATGTCTGCGGCGGCGGCGGTCGGCATGCCGACCAGTCCCCGGCGCAAGCGGCCCATGAATTCGGCGCGTGTCATTGTACAGCTCCCTTGTCGGCCATGGCGTCAGCAGGCGCGGCTGCGGCTTCCGCCGGTGCGTCCACGATTGATTCGACAGCGCGGGCGAAGGCGCGCCAGTCGGAGGTCTGGGCCTCTAGGGCGCGGCGCCCGCCGTCGGTCAGACGATAGTATTTGCGCGAAGGGCCGGACGGCGATTCGACGAGGTAGGTCTCGACCTGCCCCTCGGACTGCATCCGCCGCATCAGCGGGTAGATTGTGCCTTCGCCCATGTCGATCGCGTCGGACAGGGTCGCGGCGATCTCGTAGGCGTAGCTGTCATGCCGGTTCAGAAGTGCGAGGACGCACAGCGTCAGCACCCCCTTCTTCAACTGTATCTCGATTGTTTCGGGCACCGGGGCGTCCTCCTCTGATGCCCAAGACGTATCGCAAGGTAGCAGGCCGTGCAAGGTAGCTGTTTAAACATGACGGAGATTTAATCCGGGGGCCGATGGACGCAGGGGTGGCCAATCTCTTGCTGATCGCTTGGCAAGCGTCAGAGGGGGCGATATGGACCGCGCCAGAACCGCTGCGGACCCTGCGTCCGGGCGTGCGCCTGCGGTCTTCTCGCAAGCGTCTGGGACGAAACGGTTATATGAGGATGTCTCGCATGGGGATGGGCACGCGGGCCCGGGCGTTGATCGGCGGCGGTTTCACCGCCCTGTGCCTGGCCGTCTTCTCCGCAACGCCAGGCTGGGCGCAGGAACTGATCGGTCAGCCGACCGACGGCGCGCTCGGGCTGCAGCCGGCCGCCTCGCCGCTGAAAGTGCAGGCGCATTTCTTCCATGACGCAGTGCTGATGCCGGTGATCACCTTCATCACCCTTCTGGTGCTGGGCCTGATCATCTGGATCGTGATCCGCTACAACAAGAAGTCGAACCCGGTCCCCGCCAAGTGGAGCCACAACACCATGGTCGAGGTGATCTGGACGGTCCTGCCCGTCCTGATCCTGGTGTTCATCTCGCTGTTCTCGTTCCGCCTGCTGTTCGCCTACCACGACATGCCGACGCCGGACCTGACGGTGAAGGCCACGGGCAACCAGTGGAACTGGGCCTATGAGTACCCGGACCAGGGCATCGCGGAATACGTCTCGAACATGCTGCCGGAAGAGGAGGTGGCCCAGCGCGGCCTGCCGCACAGCCTCTACCGTCTGGCCGCCGACGAACCGATCGTGGTGCCGGTCGGCAAGACCGTGCGCGTCCTCGTCACCGCCGCCGACGTCATTCACGCCTTCGCCCTGCCGGCCTTCGGTCTGAAGACCGACGCGATCCCGGGCCGCGTCAACGAGACCTGGTTCCGCGCCGACCGCGTCGGCACCTTCTACGGCCAGTGCTCCGAGCTCTGCGGCGTCGATCACGCCTTCATGCCGATCCAGATCAACGTCGTCACCCAGGCCGAGTTCGAGGCGTGGGTCGTTTCCAAGGGCGGTTCGATGACCCCGCGCACCCCGGAACAGGCGCCGGGCGGCACCACGGCCCAGATCGCCGCCGGCACCACCGGAGCTACGGCTTCGCGCAACGTCGGCTCGGACGCGATGCAGCCCGCCGCGACGGCCCCCGCCGGCCAGCCGCCCGCCGATACCGGCGCAGTCGACGGATCGCCCAACGCGACCTCGGCCCCGGCCGTTCCTGACACCGCCGCCGCCCCCGCGGCCCGATAACGATACGCGAGAGCCCACAAACCATGGCCACCGCAGCCGAAAACCTCGCCCATGACTACGACGGTCATGACGATCACGATCACAAGCCGGGCTTCTTCACCCGCTGGTTCCTGTCGACCAACCACAAGGACATCGGCACCCTCTACCTGCTGTTCGCCATCATGGCGGGGCTGGTCGGCGGGATCCTGTCCGGTCTGATCCGCTGGGAACTGGCCGAGCCGGGCATCCAGATCTTCCGCGAAGGTTCGGTGATCCAGCAGCTGGGCCTCGTCGAGGCCTCCAAGCACGGCTACAACGTCACGGTCACGGCCCACGCACTGATCATGATCTTCTTCATGGTCATGCCGGCGATGATCGGCGGCTTCGGCAACTGGTTCGTCCCGATCATGATCGGCGCGCCGGACATGGCCTTCCCGCGCATGAACAACGTCTCGTTCTGGCTGCTGGTCGCGGCCTGGGTGCTGCTGGTCATGTCGATGTTCGTCGACGGCGGACCGGGCCGCGGCTTTGGCGGCGGCTGGACCATCTACCCGCCGCTGTCGACCACAGGTCACACCGGACCGGCCATGGATCTGGCCATCTTCTCGCTGCACGTCGCGGGCGCCAGCTCGATCCTCGGCGCCATCAACTTCATCACCACCATCTTCAACATGCGCGCGCCGGGGATGACCATCCACCGGATGCCGCTGTTCGCCTGGTCCGTGCTGATCACCGCCTTCCTGCTGCTGCTGTCGCTGCCGGTCCTGGCGGGCGCCATCACCATGCTGCTGGCCGACCGCAACTTCGGCACCAGCTTCTTCAACCCGGCCGGCGGCGGCGACCCCGTCATGTTCCAGCACCTGTTCTGGTTCTTCGGTCACCCCGAGGTCTACATCCTGATCCTGCCGGGCTTCGGCATCGTCAGCCACATCGTGTCGACCTTCTCGAGAAAGCCGGTGTTCGGCTATCTCGCCATGGCCTACGCCATGGTAGCCATCGGTTTCATCGGCTTCATCGTGTGGGCGCACCACATGTACACGGTCGGGATGAGCGTGAACCTGCGCGCCTATTTCGTCGCCGCGACCATGATCATCGCGGTCCCGACAGGGGTGAAGATCTTCAGCTGGATCGCGACCATGTGGGGCGGATCGGTCAGCTTCAAGACGCCGATGCTCTGGGCGATCGGCTTCATCTTCCTGTTCACCGTCGGCGGGGTCACTGGCGTGGTCCTGTCCAACGCCGGCATCGATTACACCCTGCACGACACCTATTACGTCGTGGCCCACTTCCACTACGTGCTGTCGCTGGGAGCCGTCTTCGCCATCTTCGGCGGCTTCTACTACTGGTACGAAAAAATGTTCGGGGTGAAGTACAACGAGTTCCTCGGCGCGACCCACTTCTGGATCATGTTCGTCGGCGTGAACCTGGTCTTCTTCCCGCAGCACTTCCTTGGTCTGCAGGGCATGCCGCGCCGCTACGTCGATTACTCGGACGGCTACACCCTGTGGAACCAGGTCTCGTCGGTCGGCTATGTGATCACGGCGGTCGGGGTGCTGGTCTTTCTTGTCATGCTGGCCGAGTCCGCCATCCGCCGTCGCCCGGGCGTCGCCAACCCGTGGGGCGAAGGCGCTACGACGCTGGAATGGACCCTGTCGTCACCCCCGCCGCACCACCAGTTCAACGAACTGCCGGTGGTCAAGCAGGACGAGCACTAAGGGGCTCCGGCTACCGCCGGGCCAGCAATCGAGGGCCGCTCCTTCACCGGGGAGCGGCCCTCAAGCGTTAGAAGCGAGATGACCGAAGCCGCGCCGCAGACTGCGATCTCCACCGCCCAGCCGGAAGACTTCTTCCAGCTGTTGAAGCCGCGCGTGATGTCGCTGGTGATCTTCACCGCGGTCACAGGGCTGGTGGTGGCGAAGGGCGGCATCGACTGGATCTCGGCCTGTATCGCCATCCTGTGCATCGCAGTGGGCGCGGGCGCGGCGGGCGCCCTGAACATGGCGCTGGAGGGCGAGACCGACGCCCTGATGCGGCGCACGCGCGGACGGCCTGTGGCGGCGGGGCGGGTCAACAAGAACGACGCCATGACCTTCGGCGTCATCCTGTCGATCTTTTCGGTCATGCTGCTGGGCATGGCGACGAACTGGCTGGCGGCCGGCCTGCTGGCCCTGACCATCGTCTATTACGCCGCCTTCTACACCCTGCTGCTGAAGCGCCGGACCCCGCAGAACATCGTCATCGGCGGGGCTGCGGGCGCATTTCCGCCGGTGATCGGCTGGGCCGCCGCGACCGGTCAGGCGCCGTGGCAGGCGTGGTTGCTGTTCGCGATCATCTTTCTCTGGACCCCGCCGCACAGCTGGGCGCTGGCGCTTTATTCGGCCGGCGACTACGCCCGCGCCGGCATCCCCATGATGCCCGTCGCCAGGGGGGCGAAGAGCACACGCCTGCAGGTGCTGGTCTATTCCCTGATCCTCGTCCCCGTCGCCATCGCCCCGGCCTTCGTCGGCCTCGGCGGACTGCTGTACCTAGCGGTCTCGGCGCTCGGAGGCCTCGGCTTCCTGCTGCTGGCCTTCCGCCTGTGGCGCAGCCACGCCGGCGACCAGCCCGACAAGGCCGAGGCCGTGGGGCGAGAGGCCGCATTGTATGATGTCCGCGCCGGGGCCAAACCGGCC
>DASRWP010000145.1:0-4527 GCA_035654535.1 Brevundimonas sp. | reverse complement strand
GCCGTCGCAAGCCAGCCTGACTTTCCCCTCCCGCCATTCTGATAGCCGCGGACACGCCGACCAGCTCTGCGGCGCGCGTGCAGGCGGCGCCGTCGGTAAGGGCGGAGTGGTGGGTGTTGAGTTGATTCTCGTCCGCGACGGGCCACGCCTCCAGGAGATGTCGCGCTGCGAGCAGCCCCAGAACCCTGTCGCCAAGGAACTCCAGACGCTCGTAGGTCGGCTTGGGGCGCGCCTTCTGGTTCTCGGCGCTGATGTGCGTCAGCGCCTGGTCCAGCAGCGCCCGATTCGTGAACGTGTGGCCGATCTCCGCCTCAAGCGCGCGAACAGCCTCGGTCCGCCGATCCGCCATCAGTCGAGGACGGTGAAGAACCGACTCGGACGGATCTTCTGGAACCAGCTGACCGGGTTCCAAAGCGAGGCGCCGGGCTGCCAGGAGAACAGGATGATCTCGGCCTTGCCGATCAGGTTCTCGGCGGGCACGAGGCCGACGCCCTGGGACTCGTCGACCCGGCTGTCGATCGAGTTGTCGCGGTTGTCGCCCATCATGAAATAGTGGCCCGCCGGAACCTCGAACACCGGCGTGTCGTCCAGATCGTTGCCGGGGCCGAAGTCCTGAACGGTGATTGTCTTGCCGCCCGGCAGGGTCTCGCGCATCCGCACGACCGGCATGCCGAACATGTTGGCGGCGTCCCCGCGACTCACCACCAAGTCGCGGACGGGCGCCCCGTTGATATGGAGGACGTTGTTGATCATCTGCACCCGGTCGCCGGGCAGGCCGATCAGGCGCTTGATGTAGTCGGTGTTGTTGTCGCGGGGCAGCTTGAACACGACCACGTCGCCCCGCTTCGGCTCATTGCCCATGATGCGGCCTTCGAACAGCGGCGGGCTGAACGGGATCGAGTGCTTGGAATAGCCGTAGCTCCACTTCGACACGACGATGTAGTCGCCCTCGTAGAGGTTGGGCTCCATCGAGGCCGACGGGATGGTGAAGGGCTGGAACAGGACCACGCGCAGCACGAAGGCGATGAGCAGGGCGAAGAAGATGGTCTTCACGAACTCGAGGCTCTCATTGCCCCCGCCGTCCTTGCCCTTCTTCCGACGACCCTTCGGGCCGTCGCCGCCGTAGACCGGCGTGGACTTCACGTCCTTGAACGGCGCGTCCCGGCGGCCATTCACAGCGGCGCCGGCAGTCCCGGAATCGTGCGGCTTGTGGTCGTCGTTCATGTGGAGTCCGGTTCCCCGCCGCTGACCGCGGTCTTGCGGCGCCAGCGGTATAACGTGATCAAGACGTCGGCAAGGCTTCGATCACCACGAAGGCGAGCGCATAGGGATGTTCGTCGCTGAGCGTCAGGTGGATGCGAGACCGATGCCCGTCAGGCGTCAGGCGCGCCAGATGCTCCGCCGCGTGTCCGGTGAGTTCCAGTGTCGGTTGACCCGAGCGCTGGTTCACGACGCCCATGTCGCTCCAGTAGACATCCGCCCGCATCCCGGTCCCCAGAGCCTTGGCGCAGGCCTCCTTTGCGGCGAACCGTTTGGCGTAGCTCCAGGCCGGGTCCGGCTTGCGGTCGGAACGGGCGCGCTCGAGGGCGGTGAAGCACCGGGACTTGAAGCGGTCGCCGAACCGGTCAAGCGAACGCTGGATGCGCCGGATATCACACAGATCGGCCCCCACGCCGATGATCACGCCGGGGCTTCCATCGCAACGCGCATCCGGTGGATAGCGGCGGTCAGGCCGACGAACACCGCCTCTCCGATCAGGAAGTGACCGATATTCAGCTCGCGGACTTCGGGTATGCCCAGCATGTGGCCGGCGGTGACGTAGTCGAGCCCGTGACCGGCATGGACCTCGAGCCCAAGGTCGGCGGCTTGCGCAGCCGCGGTCTCCAGCCGGGCGAACTCAACCGCCCGGTCGTCGCCGTCCAGATGGCAATAACGACCGGTGTGAAGCTCGACCACCTGCGCGCCGACCGCGTGCGCAGCCGTGATCTGCTCAGTGCTGGGCTCTACGAACAGGGATACACGCATGCCGGCCTCGGCCAGCTGACGCACGACGGGCGCGATGCGTGCTTCGTGCCCGGCAACCGCCAGACCGCCCTCGGTCGTCACCTCCTCGCGCCGCTCCGGCACGAGACAGGCCGCGTGCGGACCGTGCCGCAGTGCGATGGCCAGCATCTCGTCTGTAACCGCCATCTCCAGGTTCAGCGGCCGCCCGGCCTCGGCGCACAGGGCGCTCAGCGCCTCTATGTCCCGGTCAGTTATATGGCGCCGGTCCTCCCTCAGGTGGGCGGTGATGCCGTCCGCGCCCGCGGCCAGAGCCTCCCGGGCCGCGCGGACCGGGTCCGGGTGCAGCCCGCCGCGCGCGTTCCGCACTGTGGCGACATGGTCGATGTTGACCCCGAGCCGGACCGGCGTGAGCATCGTTGCTATTCCTTGCTGGCCAGCCGGCGGCTGCCGGGATCCTCGACGGGAAGCGCGGCCAGTTCGGGCGGCAGGGCCTCGGCGGGATAGGCCGGGACGTCCAGCGTCGCCAACGCCACCAGCGGCACGCCGACATCGGCCCGGCCCCCGGACCGGTCCACAATACAGGCGGCCGCGACGACGTCTCCGCCGGCCGCCCGGATCGCCGCGATGCATTCGCGTGAGCTCAGCCCGGTCGTGACGATGTCCTCGACCATGACCACCCTCTGGCCGGGTTCGACGTGGAAGCCGCGGCGGAGTTTGAATTCGCCGCCCTCCCGCTCGACGTACATTGAGGGCACGCGCAGCCAGCGGGCGGTCTCGTAGCCGGGGATGATGCCACCGACCGCCGGCGAGATCGCCACGTCCACCTGTCCGACGGCGGCGGTGATCTTCTCCGCCAGCGCCTTGCACAGGCGCGCGCAGCGTTCCGCGTCCATGAACACGAGGTTCTTCTGCAGGAAGATCGGGCTGTGCAGGCCGGATGACAGCACGAAATGTCCCTCGCGCAAGGCGCCGGCGCCGCGGAACTCGTCGAGGACATCATCTGAGGTCATGCGCGCTCATATCCCGTCTCCCGCGGCGGGAGAAGGCGCCGGCTAGCCGCGGGCGCGTTCGACTGTGTCGACTGACGGATTGGTTCGCAGCGCGGCCATGATGGCCGTGGCGTGTTTGGCGTCCTCGACCTCCATGTCGATGTCGACGTCAAAGAAGTCCTGCTGCCGGTGGCTCATCACGAGGTTCAGGATGTTGCCGCCCGCCTCGCCGATGATGGTCGCCACCTGACCCAGCACGCCGGGCGCATTCTTGATCGTCGCCCGCACCCGCGCCGCCGCGACGGCTCCTTGCTCCGCCTGGGGAGTCCACTGCAGATCCTGCCAGACCGAATCGTCGTCGGCGAACTCGGCCAGCTTCTGGCAGTCGATGGTGTGAACCGTGAGCCCGGCCTCGGGCTCGAGTATGCCGACGATGCGGTCTCCCGGCACAGGTGAGCAGCAATGGCCGAAATGGACGCTGACGCCGGGCGTCAGACCTCCACCGCGTACGAACAGGCGCGCCTGCTCGTCGGCGATACGCTTGCGATCCGGCCCGGCCTTCAGCCGACCCTTCAGCGCAGGGAACAGCGTCTCCCCAACCTTGGCCGCCGACAGACGGCCCCGGCCGATGGCTTCGTACAGATCGTCGTCGCCCGCGACCGAAAGGGTTTCCAGAGCCGCCTTCAAAGAGACCTCCGCCAGCGTCTTGCCGGCCCGGGACAACGTCTGCTCCAGCGTGGCGCGACCCAGTTTCTGGAACTCGCCCCGCTCGGAGGTGCGGATGTGGCGGCGGATCGCCGAGCGCGCGCGCCCCGTGACCGTCAGCGAGCGCCAGTCCGCCGGAATTTCCCGCTTGGAGCCGCGTACGATCTCGATGACGTCGCCATTCTGCAGCTGCGTTCTCATCGGCTTCAGTTCGCCGTTGATCTTGGCTCCGACCGCCGTGTCGCCGACCTCCGTGTGAACGGCGTAGGCGAAGTCCAGCGGCATGCCGCCCCGCGGCAGGGTGATCAGCGCGCCCTTGGGCGTGAACACGAACACCTGCTCCAGATACATCTCCAGCTTGGCGTGCTCGACCCAGTCCTCGCCGCCCTCGCCATGTTCGATCACCTGCACCAGATGACGCAGGTTCTGCAGCGGGTCGCGGCCACCGTCGGCCTCCATGGCCTCCTGGTCGAAGCCGTAGGATTTGTCTTTGTAGGCCCAGTGCGCCGCCACCCCGTCTTCAGCGACGCGATCCATCGCCTCGGTGCGGATCTGCATCTCGATCCGCAGGCCCGACGGGCCGACGACCGTCGTGTGCAGCGAGCGGTAGTTGTTCGACTTGGGCGTCGAGATGAAATCCTTGAACCGCTCCGGCACCATGGGCCAGCGGCGGTGGATGACGCCGAGCGCCCGGTAGCAGTCGTCCTCGGCCTCCAGGATTACGCGGAAGCCGTAGATGTCGGACAGGGAGGAGAAGCCGACCGACTTGCGCTGCAACTTGCGCCAGATCGAGTACGGCGTCTTTTGCCGCCCGAACACCTGGGCGTGG
>DASRWP010000144.1:0-2186 GCA_035654535.1 Brevundimonas sp. | reverse complement strand
CCTTCATCGACACCGACATGTCGATGAAGGCCTTGTAGAGGATCGGGAACAGGGTCTCGCCGTCCTTCGCCGCATCGCCGGTCAGGCCGAAGGCGGTGTTCAGCTCGACGACATTGGCCGCCGTGACGCCGGCCTCGGGGTCGATGTCGATGGTCTGAATCTTCTCGGGCGTGTCATGGGCGACGGCCTCGATGTCCATGCCGCCCTCGGTCGAGACGACGAAGGAGACGCGGCCGGTCGAGCGATCGACCAGCAGCGAGCAGTACAGCTCGCGGTCGATGTCGGCGCCGTCCTCGATGTACAGCCGGTTGACCTGCTTGCCGGCCGGGCCGGTCTGGGCGGTCACCAGCGTATTGCCCAGCATCTCCTTCGCGTTCGAGACGACCTCTTCGATCGAACGCGCCAGACGAACGCCGCCCTTGGCGTCGGCGCCCAGTTCCTTGAACCGGCCCTTGCCGCGCCCGCCGGCGTGGATCTGCGACTTCACGACGTACAGCGGGCCCGGCAATTGCCGCGCCGCCGCCTCGGCCTGATCCGCCGAGGTGATCGCCACGCCCTCGGACACCGGGGCGCCGAAGCCCTTTAGAACCTGCTTGGCCTGGTACTCGTGGATGTTCATCGGGGCCGCCTGATTGGGAGAGTTGGCGGCTTATAGGGGCTGCGCCTTCGCAGGCGCAACCGTCACCCGGCGATCAGTCCACCCAGTCCTTCTGCAGGCTGCGCGAGGCGATGATCAGCAGGATCGCCGCAAGGGCGTAGAACCACTGGCCGACATACAGCGAGTAGCGCAGGGCCTCTTCGGCGTAGATCGGGGTCAGAGCCTTGGACACCGCGCCGAGCAGGTAGATGCCAAGCCCGATGCCCACGAGGTTGTTGATCAGCAGGAAGCTGGCCGAGGCGGTCGAGCGCATGTGGGCCGGAACGAGATGCTGGACCGCGGTCACCACCGGGCCCAGCCACGCGAGGCTGAGCGCCTGCGGGATCAGGAACAGGGCGAAGGCGAGCCATTTGTGCTCGACGTTCATGGCGAGGAAGAACAGCGGCACGGCGATGACGAAGCAGATCGCCGGCACAAGCGGATACCAGGCCTTGCGCATGCCCTTGCCCAGCTTGTCCGCCAGCCAGCCGCCGAACCAGATGCCCGCGGTGCCGCCGATGAAGGCGATGCCGGCGATGTAGACCGCCCGCTCGACGCCCTCCATGCCGAGCGAACGCTCGAAGAAGCTGGGCAGCCAGAAGGCGGCTCCGTAGCCGTAGACCGATGAACAGGCGGCGCCGAAGGCGAGGAACCAGAAGCTGGGCTTGCGCAGCAGCACGGCCCAGACTTCGCCGAAGCTGGCGGCCCTGGTCGGCACGTGAGCGGCATCGACCGCCCCGGCGACCGGCTCCGCCCGGTCAAAGCCTCCGCGCACGGGATCCTTGACCGTAAACTTCAGCAGCGGCGCCAGCAGCAGGCCCGCCAGCCCCACGACGATGAAGGCGATGCGCCAGTCGATCAGGGCCGCCAGAATCCCGCCGAACAAATAGCCGAGCGCCGTCCCGATCGGGACGCCGAAGGAATAGACCGCCAGCGCCCGCGCCCGCTGGGCCTTGGGAAAATAGTCCGTGACCAGCGAGTATGAGGGCGCCACGCCGCCCGCCTCGCCGACGCCGACGCCCATCCGGGCGCCGAACAGGGGCCAGAAGCTGCCGGCCAATCCGCACAGGGCGGTGAAACCGCTCCAGACGGCGAGCGCCACGGCGATGATCGAAACCCGGCTGACGCGGTCCGCGACCCAGGCGATCGGGAGGGCCAGCGTC
Source organism: Brevundimonas sp. (assembly GCA_035654535.1). Classification (GTDB taxonomy): domain Bacteria; phylum Pseudomonadota; class Alphaproteobacteria; order Caulobacterales; family Caulobacteraceae; genus Brevundimonas. The sequence continues at coordinate 386 of DASRWP010000144.1, read as the reverse complement.
GAATAGACGATGGCGAAGGCCGGCCCGCCCAGCAGACCCATCTGACTGTCGTCGAAGCCCAGATCCTTCTGGATGTAGGGCGCCAGGATGGCGAGGATCTGCCGGTCGATGAAGTTGAAGGTGTACACCACCATCAGCAGCGCCAGCACATAGGCGCGATATCCGGGATTGGCGGCGGGGCCGATGCCCTGGTCCGTCGTGCTCATGGCGTTTCCCTCGACTGGTCTTCTTGCGGGTGACGGTAGCTGCGCTGTGCGGCGGCGCCAAAGAAAAAGGGCGGCGGCTCAGGAGAACCGCCGCCCGTGATCGGGTGATCAGGTTTCAGGAGATCAGAACTTCATCCCGACGGTGAAGGTGTAGGTGCGCGGGGCGCCGTAGAAGGCGAT
>DASRWP010000143.1:0-7942 GCA_035654535.1 Brevundimonas sp. | reverse complement strand
CACGCATCTCCCGGCGGTGCTCGTTGCGCTCGCCTCCGCCGTGCTCGTCTCGCGGCCTGTTATTGTTGAACGGGTTCTGCATGGTTCTGCTCTCCGTGGATGGAGCCCAAAAAACCGGACGCAGCCTGGACCGTTCCGCCGATCACGCGGACCTGACAGGCTTGGCCTTAACGTCCGCAGGGCGTTGAACCTTCGCCGTTCGCGGACATTCCTGTTGCGCCAGCGCAGCTTGTCGGGCCACGCTGCGCTATCGATGCAGCGGGAACGGTATGGCCTTCGACGAAATGTCAGGTGACGGCGGGGGCGTTCGCGATCCCTATCGGGGGCTAGCGCGCTGGCTGGAGGAGGCTCCGGACGGCTTGCTGCAGGCGCGGTCGCGGCAGGCCGAGCTGTTCTTCCGCCGCATGGGGATCACGTTCGCGGTGTACGGCGACGCAGAGTCCAGCGAGCGTCTGATCCCGTTCGACGTGGTGCCGCGGATCATCGGCGCGTCTGAATGGGCCGGGCTGGAAGCCGGGCTGATCCAGCGCGTCGAGGCTTTGAACCTGTTTCTCAGCGACATCTATGGCTCCCAGGAGTGTCTCAAGGCCGGGGTTCTGCCGGCCGAACTGGTCCTGACCAATCCGCATTATGTGCCGGAGATGCAGAACCGACGACCGCCGCGCGGCGTCTGGGTCCACATCGCGGGCGTCGATCTGGTCCGGACGGGCGACGACGGGTTCTACGTTCTGGAAGACAACTGCCGCACGCCCAGCGGGGTCTCCTACATGCTGGAGAACCGCGAGATGATGATGCGGTTGTTCCCGGACCTGTTCGCCGACTATCCGGTGCGGCCGGTCGAGACCTACACCGACATGCTGTTGCAGAGCCTGAGGGCCTGCGCCCCGGAGGCGGCGGGGGCGGACCCGACCATCGTCGTCCTGACGCCCGGTCCGTTCAATTCCGCCTATTACGAACACTCGTTTCTGGCCGACAAGCTGGGGGTCGATCTGGTCGAAGGGCGCGACCTTTTCGTCGACGACGGCAAGGTGTTCATGCGGACGACGCAGGGGCGTCAGCAGGTCGATGTGGTGTACCGCCGGATAGACGACGCCTATCTGGATCCCCTGACATTCCGGCCCGATTCCTCGCTGGGTGTGCCCGGGCTGATGACGGCCTATGATGCCGGGACTGTGACGCTCGCCAATGCGGTCGGGACCGGCGTGGCCGACGACAAGGCGGTCTATACCTATATGCCGGAGATCATCCGCTTCTTCACCGGGCAGGAGCCGATCCTGAAAAACGTGCCGACCCTCAGATGCCGCGAGCCGGAGGCGCTGAAAGAGGTGCTGTCGAACCTCGACCAGCTGGTGGTCAAGGAGGTCGGCGGGTCGGGCGGCTATGGCATGCTGGTCGGACCGGCGGCTTCAAAGAGCGAGGTCGAGGCGTTCCGCAAGCGGCTGGTCAACGACCCCGACGACTTCATCGCCCAGCCGACGCTGGAGCTGTCGACCGCCCCGACGCTGGACAAGGGCGAGCTGGCAGGCCGGCACGTCGATCTGCGGCCGTTCGTGCTGTCGAGCCCGGATGGCGTGCGCGTGGCGCCGGGCGGGTTGACGCGCGTGGCGTTGAAACCTGGCTCGCTAGTGGTCAACTCCAGTCAGGGCGGTGGAACCAAGGACACCTGGGTGCTGGATGTCTGAATGCTGAGCCGCACCGCCGACAGCCTGTACTGGACCGGCCGCTACATCGAGCGGGCGGATTTTCTCGCCCGCATTCTGGAGGCCACGTTGCGGCTGGCCGCCATCCCGACGCGGGGCGATGGAGACGCCGAGACCGTATGGGCAAGCGCGCTGGCCTCAGCCGGTGCGCCGCGGGCGCTGGGGCGTTCGCCGACCGAGAAATCGGTGCGTGAGTTTCTGGCCTTCGCGCCGGACAACGCCTCTTCGATCACGGCCTGCATCACCCGGGCCCGGACCAATGCGCGCTCGGTCCGCACGGCTCTGACCATCGAGCTTTGGGAAGCCATTAACGGCGCCTGGAACGGGCTGGCTGAGCAAGGCCAGCCGACCCGCCGCGACGACTTCGCGCGTTTTCTGGAGTGGGTGAAAACCGTCACCCTGTCGGTCGAGGGCGCGACCAGCCGGACCATGCTGCGCAATGACGGCTATTATTTCCTGCGGCTCGGCGCCGCGATCGAGCGGGCGGACAACACCGCCCGGCTGCTGGACGTAAAATACCACCTGCTGCTGCCCGAGGGCGAGCGGGTCGGCGGGCAACTGGACTATTTCCAGTGGACCACCCTGCTGCGCGAAGTGTCCGCCCTTACCGCCTACCGCTGGGTTTACCGCGACAGCGTCAAGCCGTGGCTGGTGGCCGATCTGCTGGTGCTCAACCGTCAGATGCCGCGCTCGCTGGCCAGCTGTCAGGCCTCGATCGTGCGCTACCTGGAGCGGCTGGCTAACGACTACGGCCGGCGCGGCCCTGCCCAGCGGCTGGCGGCGGAACGGATGCGCGCGTTCGACAACTCGCGCATGGATGACATCTTCCAATCCGGCCTGCACGAATACATCCAGGCCTTCCTGGGCGAGAACGGCCGCCTTGGGCAGGCCATCCACGAACAGTATCTGAGCTGACGCGTGCGCATTCACATCGACCACGCGACCACCTACGCCTACGACCGGGCGGCTCGCTTCATCATCCAGACCCTGCGCCTGACGCCGCGCTCGTCAGAGGCCCAGCAGGTCCGTCACTGGCGGGTCGAGACCAACGTCGACGCGCGCCTGCGCCGCTCCGAGGACGCCTTCGGCAACATCGTGCACACCCTCTACACCGAGCAACCGACGCAGACGCTGACGGTCCGGGTTTCGGGTGAGGTCGTCACGACCGATACGGCAGGCGTCGTGCCGCGCGATCAGGAGACCCTGTCGCCCATGGTCTTCCTGCGCGACACCGCCCTGACCCGCCGTGACAAGCTGATTTCCGTATTCGCGTCGGAGTTTTCGGCTCATCCGCCGCTGGATCGTCTGCATCGGCTGATGGCCGGCATTCATGGCTCGGTCGCGTTTGAGGTCGGCGTCACCACGCCGACGCACACCGCAGCCGAGGTTCTGGCCCTCGGTCGGGGGGTCTGTCAGGACCACGCCCACGTCTTCATCGCCTGCGCCCGGCACATGGGCGTGCCGGCCCGCTACGTCTCCGGCCATCTCCTCAGGCGCGACGGGCAGGACGATCAGGACGCCGCCCACGCCTGGGCGGAGGCCTGGATCGAGGATCTGGGTTGGGTCGGCTTCGACCCCGCCAACGGGATCAGCGCCACCGATCGCTACGTCCGGGTGGCGGCCGGGCTGGATTATCTCGGCGCGGCTCCCGTACGCGGCGCAAGCTACGGCGGGGGCGGGGAGCGGCTGGCGGTCCGGCTCAATGTTCGTGATGCGGACATGCAACAGGGCCAGCAACAGGCCTGACTCTTCCCCGCATGGGGGAACCCTTGCGATGCGAATCTGCTACCGTTCCGGGATGACTGCCGTTCGCGAGTGGCGGACCGCATGACCTACTGTGTGGGCATGCTGGTCGAGGAAGGTCTGGCGATGATCGCCGACACCCGCACGAATGCGGGCGTCGACAGCATCTCGACCTATCGGAAGCTGCACGTCGTGGAGCGCCCCGGCGACAGGATGCTCGCCGTCGCTACGGCCGGGAACCTGTCGGTCACCCAGACGGCCATGGCTATGGTTCGGGACGGCGTGCATCTGAACGTCGGTGAGGAGCCGGAAACGCTTGAGACGGCGCCCAGCCTGTTCCGCTGCGCCCAGTTGCTGGGCCATGCGTTGCGCAGCGTGCGACAGTCGATCGCGCCAGCCCTGCAGGCCGACAGCCTGAACACCTCCGCCTCCATGTTGTTCGGGGGACAAATCCGGGGCGGCGAGATGGGCCTGTTCCTGATCTACAGCCAAGGCAATTTCATCGAGTGCGGTCGCGACACGCCCTACCTTCAGGTCGGCGAGCTGAAATATGGCAAGCCCATTCTCGAAAGCGGGCTGGGCTATCAGACACCACTGGCCGAAGCGGTGAAGCTGGGGCTGATTTCCTTCTCGACCACCATGCGATCCAATGTCGGCGTCGGCGCGCCTTTCGACATCATCACAGTAGGCCGTGACGCCATCAGCGGCGAGCAGCGCCGGGTCGAGAAGGACGACGCCTATTTCTCCGACCTCCACGACCGGTGGACGCGGGCCCAGGCCACGGCCCGGGCTTCCATGCCCGAACCGCCGTGGATGAGCGGCCCGCGGCTGGCGGCGAGCCGGACCTAGGCGAGCTGCGGGGACGTGCTAGGCCCGGGCCTGGCGGGCGTCAGGCTCCTGTAGGGGCGGGGAGGCGACGAAGCGTAGCTGGGCAAGCCGGGCGGTCAGCTGCTCCCGGTTGGAGACGCCGACTTTCAGATAGATGTGCTGCGCGTGTGAGCGAACCGTATCCAACGTGACCCCGACGGCCGCCGCGATCGCCGAAACGCTCTCGCCCTCGGCCAGAAGCCGCGCCACGCGCTCTTCAGCGGGCGTCAGGTCGAACGCCTTGTCCAGGGAAGCCCACAGGGTGCGTCCGGCGTCGACCCGCCGGCCGGACAACTCGCCTTGGAAAGTAAGCCGGACCGCCTCAGCGGTGTCGTCGCGAAACGCCGTCTCGACGCGAATTGCCAGAAAGTCGTCGCCCCGGCGCAGGCAGATCACCGCGGGCTCGGCTTCAATTTCGCGAAGCTGCGTGCGAAAGTCTTCGTCGATGTGAGGGTCGGCGAACATCAGGCGGCCGGGGCCGCTCAGGGCGAACACTGTATCGTGCGTCATGAGTTCGGCCGCCCGGTTAGCGGCCAAGATTTCGAACGTGGCGACATTGATGATCATGATGGGCGCTGGCGAGAGGTGGAACCACTTCTCGACCGCCAACACGATACGCTCGTCCAACACGCTTGCTCCCCCCGGGCCTGATGACATCCCTGTAATCTGTCTGTAGCCGGACACAACCAAAAAAGAACGGAGTTCGACGACCGGCCGCGCCGCCGAGGGCCGACGCTTTAACGTTTTATTTGGGTTACTGAAAAAGTAACTCTACCATCTGTCGCGGCAACAAGATGTTAAGCATAGGCTAGATTCTTACATGAATTGGTAGGCACGTTTGCTCATCGTATATTTGCTTGCAGACTGCATAACGATCTCCAGATCATCGAAGGAGATCGAGTCATGTTGAAGAAAGTATTCGTGTCAGTGGCCGTGCTTTCCACCGTGCTGGCCGGCGCCGCGACCTCCGGCCAGCCGCTGTCCGCCTCGGGCGCCGGCTACACCTTCCGCATCCAGGGTTTCGTGCCGGTCATCTGCCGCGCCACGGTTCAGGGCGCGACCTATGCGCCGCAAGCCGGTCGCATCGATCTCGGCACGCTCGACGAGTTCTGCAACAGCCCCACCGGCTATCAGGTCTGGGCCGAGCATTCGACCAGCCTCGCCGACGCCAAGCTGGTCGTCGATGGGCGCGAAGTCAGCCTGTCGCGTTCCGGCAAGACACTGATCAGCCACTCGGGCCGGGCTGCGACGCACAAGCGCCCTCTGGCGCTCGAGCTCGCTGACCGCGGCGCCACCGGCTCGCTGTCGATCCGTGTGAAGACGCTCTAGGCCGTCAGGGGCACGGCGCCGTACCCGGCGCAGGGCCGGACACAAGGGGACTGACCGTCACGTTGATGGTGTCTGAATAGACGGGGGCCGGGGCCTTGCCTTGGCCCCCTTCCATGAGTCGCGTCGTGATCGGCAGGTTGACGCCAGACACCCCGGCGCGCGAACAGGTGCGCGTGGTGAAGGTCGGCGACGCGTTGTTGAGCGTCGCACCGAGGAAGGTGGCTTGGTAGTCGATCGTGGTCGGTCCACCCGCCATCAAGCGATAGTTGTTGGTGGAGGCTACGGCCACCGTGTAGGGGCCCGAGCTGGCCACCCGGACGTTGCCGGTCACGCTGATCGGCGTCGTGGTGATGTCTGCCGTCGTCTTGTTGCCGATCTCGCCAAAATCCATTGCGGGACCGGAGTAGCTGGCCTGCAACGCGCTCAGCACACTGATCTGAACGGTAATGGCGTTGCCCAGGATTTGGGGCGTATCAACATCGCTGAGACCGCCCGTGCCCTTGCAGACATAGCGGACGTCGAACCGCAGCGGCTCGCCGGCCGACAGGTCAGCTCCAGGTGGAATCGTGATGGTCAGTGGCACGGTGACTGTGTCGGGATCCGACGCAGTGCCCCAGATCTGGATCAGCGTGCCGGCCGCGGTCGGCGTGATGTTGCCGTTATTCTGAAGCGTCGGGGCGCCAGTGAAGGGCGCCGAATACAGGACGTTCACGCTGTTGAAGAGGATCTGGTAGTTGGGCTGCCCGGCAGGCTGGATGAAGTAGAAGCGCGCCGCCTGGGTCTTTGCGCCGCCCTGCTGGCTCGGGCGGGTGAAGGTGATGGTGGCGTTGAGGTTGCCCTGCGCGACGGGGTTGAACGGATCGTAGCTGATCGCAATGGGCTGGCTGACGCCCGACAGGCTGCACGACTGCGCAGCCGCCATGGACGCGGCGCCCATACCGACGGCGAGCGCCGCGGCGCCGATCATCGCTCGTTTCAATTGACGCAACATCTCAGTTCCCCCTCGAGGGTTGCAGGTTCTCGAAGCGCAGGACGCCGGCGGCGGTCTCAGGCACGTCGATGTAATAGGTTGCAGGCTCTTCGCCGAGCATGTCCAGACGCCAGCGTCCGGCGCGCAGACCGGACAGTCCGAAACGGCCCGCACGGTTGGTGAAGAGGGTGATGGGTTCGCGATCCGGGGCGCCGACTTCGGTGGCTGTGCCCGACACCAGCGCCAGCGGCGCTCCGTCCAGCCCGACCAGCGTGCCGACCGCGGAGAAGGAATAGTCCGAGCCGACCGTGAGCAGATAGCCGGAGCGATACGGCGGGAAGACCCGGAAGGCGCCCGTGCCCAGATCCGCGCCGACCGGAGCGTCAGGCGCATTGATGGTGATGGTCTGGGCGCTGTACGATGGCAGGTTCGGCGTGATCGCCGTTCCCAGCGCGCCGGTGCTGGCCTCGTAGCCAAGCGGCGTCGGCTCGACGAGAATCTCCGCGCCCTCAAGGGACCTGTGGCCCCTGACGATGGCGAAGCTGTCGAAGATCGGCCGTCCAACCGAAACCGCTCCGTCCGCGAAGGCGATCGCGGTGCCGATGCGGAGTGAAGTTCTCTCGTCTACCGTGGACCCGAAGCCGTTCTCGAAGGTGGTGAAGTGCGCCACGCCCAGTTCGGCGCGGTTGGCGATGTAGTTGAACGCGCCGTTGAAGCCGGAGCCGTTCTCGGAATCCTCGATGTCCGCCGATGCGCTGTAGGAGCCCACCCCCTGACCGCTGAGGGTCTGGTAGCCGAGGCGTACACGCTCGTCGCGGGTGTCGTAATCGGCGCGGACGCTGGAGAAGGCGCCGAGACGGAATGTCAGGCCGACGAGGGCGGCGAGTTCGCTGCCGGCGAGGCCGTCCTCGTAGAGGATATCCGTCGTCAGACTGATGGTCGGCGACAGACGCCAGCCCAGGGTGCCCCGATAGTTGCTGAAGTCCGGCTGATTACCACGCCCGATCGAATGGCGCAGATCGATGCCCGCGTAAACGTCGTCCGTGAAGGCGTGCGTGTAGCCCATGCCGATCTCGTGGGAGAACGGATTGCTGAGCGGGAGACCGCCCGCCGGGCCGAACCATTCCGACCGGTACTGATACGACAGGTTGAATGAGTCAGATCGCCCGTTGGACAGCTGCAGCAGGCGCTGGAATGTGACAGTGAGCGCCTCGCCCGAGGGCGCGAAGTCGTTCTGGGAGGCGGCGAACTGGACGCCGAATGTGCCGATGCTGGTGCCGAAGATGGCCTCGACGCCGACGAGCGCGCTCGCCTCGTCGGCCTGCAGGTTGGC
>DASRWP010000142.1:0-1688 GCA_035654535.1 Brevundimonas sp. | reverse complement strand
CGGAGTTTCAGCCAGGTCCGCACCATGCCGACGTCGGCAGCCACCCCCTCGGCCCAGAGGGCCTGCGCGTCGGTCGCTGTGCTGAACGCCACCGCAGGCCGCGGAGTCCCGGCTTGCCGTTCCGCCGTCCGGGCCTCGCCGTCAACGGGTCGCCGACGCGCGCCAAAGCCTGTCTCGCGTTCGGGGGCCGACTTGGGATTGAGGGCGCCGAAAGCCAGCGCCCGCTCCACTTGGCGCACCAGCTGCGCCTCGGTCATCGCGCTCGGCACGTGAACCGCGCCGGCGCCTTCCAGCGCCGACCGGGCATAGGCCTCGTCAATCTCGCCGCCCGCGACCAGTCGGCCGATAGAGCAGGCCGAGCGGTAGAGCGTGCTGTCCCGCGTCCCGACCACGGCCGAGGCGATCGTGCCGACGGCGCGATCCAGCGCAGCCTCACCATACGGGCTGGCCCGGCCCTGATCGCGAACCCGGGGCGCAGGCGCGACCGGCGCACGCACGGGCTCGGGCTTGACCATTGCGACCAGCCAAGCCGGGGCCGTGGCGAACGGCCGCTCCCAAGGGGCATGGCCCTCGCGCCAACGGTAGACCCAGCCCGGGGGGATGCCCTTCTTGTCGTCCCCGGGGTGAACCGACGGCGGCGCGACGATGTAGCCTTCTTGCCCGCGGACATCGACGGGCGCGCCATCCAGTGCGGAGCGGTTGCGGATCTCGGGATCGGCCGCCGCCGCATCGTCCCAAGCGAAGCACAGGTGGCGACCACGCGCCGTCAGCTGCTCGACCGTGTCCGGCAGCGCGCCATGCTCGGCCTCTTTCGCGGCCAGCCAGGTCGCGGCGTCGGGGCCGTCGAGGTCCAGCACCCAAAAGCCCGCCGGGGCTCCGGTGGCGATGGCGACGTTGGCCGACGGCCCGGCCGTGACCGGCTTGCGGTTCTCGGCATCATCCTTCAGCGGCAGCTGATAGTTGCCCGCCCAGCGTTCGCTCGCGAGATGGGCCGAGGCCGATGCCATCTTGAGCCCGGTCGTGCGGCCGTAGGGCTGTTTGGTCTTCGGGCGCAGGGGGAAGACGGCGATCCCGAGGGACGCATAGCGCAGGGCGGCGGCCATAGTGGGCGAGGTCATGCGGCCCTCGCTTCGGCCGAAGCCATGCGCCGCATCAGGTCGCCGTAATAGGCGAGGTTCCGTTCGATCAGGACACAGCCGAACCCTTCGCGGAGCGCAGCCACCCCCGTCGTGCCCGATCCGGCGAAGGGGTCCAGCACCACGCCACCGGGCGGCGTAACCAGACGGCACAGCCAGCGCATCAGGGCGATCGGCTTGACGGTCGGGTGACCGGACCCCTCGCGCTCTGCCGTGGTCGCCTTGGCCGAATAGAAGAACCGGGCCGCCGATCCGACATCACCGCGAGGCTTGGCCCCATGCAGGGAACCCTTGAACTCGCCGTAGACATGCTTCGTTAGCTTCGACCGTTCGTCGCCGCGCACAGGTCGCTGCTGGCCAGGCGCGTTCGGGAAGAAGGCCACGACCTCGCCGGAGCCGTCGTGCAACACGTTCGCCGGCCAGCGCCCGCGGGGGTCGCCGCCCCTTGGGCCAGGCTTGAGACTGAAGGGTGTGACACCCGCCTCGGTGTAGCGCCGCTCGGCCGACGCCTCGCCAGCGCGGGAATGATCCAGCATCGGACCGACTGTCTCG
>DASRWP010000141.1:0-8942 GCA_035654535.1 Brevundimonas sp. | reverse complement strand
CGCCCCGAGTTCGCCGGTGGTGTCTCCGACCAGCACCAGCACGTCGCCGGCCTTGGCGCTGGAGAAGTCCGCGCGCTTCGCATAGTCGGCGAGCAGGCCCACCGCTCCGACCGTGGGCGTGGGCGGAATGGCTGCCCCGTTGGTCTCGTTGTAGAGGCTGACGTTCCCGCTCACGACCGGGAAGTCCAGCACCCGGCAGGCCTCGGCCATGCCGTCGATGGCGCGGACGATCTGGCCCATGATCTCAGGGCGCTGCGGATTGCCGAAGTTGAGGTTGTCGGTGATCGCGATGGGCCGCGAACCGACGGCGGTCAGGTTGCGCCATGCCTCGGCCACGGCCTGTTTGCCGCCCTCGTAGGGATCGGCCAGCACATAGCGGGGGGTGACGTCCGAGGTCATCGCCAAGCCCTTGTCCGTGCCGTGCACCCGCACCACGCCCGCGTCCGCCGCGGTCGCCGAGTCGTGCAGGGTGTCGGCCATGACGTGGCGGTCGTACTGCTCCCAGATCCAGCGTTTGGAGGCCATGTCGGGGCAGCAGACCACCTTGATCACCGCATCCACCCAGCTCTCTGGCGCGGGGACGTCGGCGGGAGCCAGACGCGGCTGCAGCGCAGGCTGAACCCAGGGACGGTCATACAGGGGCGCGTCGTCGAACAGGGGGGCCAGCGGCACGTCGCAGACCGTCTCGCCGTGATGCTTCAGCACCAGCCGGCCGGTGTCGGTGGTCACGCCGATGACGGCGGCGTCCAGCCCCCATTTCTGGAAGATGCGGTGACCATCCGCCTCGCGGCCCGGTTTCAGCACCGCCAGCATTCGTTCCTGGCTTTCCGACAGCATCATCTCATAGGCGGTCATGCCCTCTTCGCGTTGGGGCACGGCGTCCATGTTCAGCTCGATGCCGACGGCGCCCTTGCCGGCCATCTCGACGGACGACGAGGTCAGACCCGCCGCGCCCATGTCCTGAATGGCGGCGACCGCGCCCGAGGCCATAAGCTCCAGCGTCGCCTCGATCAGCAGCTTCTCGGCGAACGGGTCGCCGACCTGCACCGTGGGGCGCTTCTCGTCCGAATCCTCGTCGAACTCGGCCGAGGCCATGGTGGCGCCGTGGATGCCGTCGCGGCCGGTCTTGGAGCCGAAGTAGACCACCGACAGGCCCGGCGCCGGCGCAGCCGAGTAGAACAGGGCGTCCGCCTTGGCCACGCCCACGCACATGGCGTTGACCAGAATATTGCCGTTGTAGCCCCGGTGGAAGTTGGTCTCACCCCCGACGGTGGGCACGCCGACGCAGTTGCCGTAACCGCCGATGCCCGAGACCACGCCCTTCACCAGGCGCTTCGTCTTCTCGTGCGAGGGATCGCCGAAGCGCAGGGCGTTCAGCAGCGCCACGGGCCGGGCGCCCATGGTGAAGACGTCGCGCATGATGCCGCCCACGCCCGTCGCCGCGCCCTGGTAGGGCTCGATGAAGCTGGGGTGGTTGTGCGATTCCATCTTGAAGATGCAGGCGTCGCCGTCGTCGATGTCTATGACGCCGGCGTTCTCGCCCGGCCCGCAAATCACGCGGGGCCCCTTGGTCGGGAATTTGCCGAGGTGGATCTTCGACGACTTGTAGGAGCAATGCTCGGACCACATCACCGAGAACACGCCCAGTTCGACGTTGTTCGGCTCTCGCCCCAGCCGGTCGAGGACGACCTGATACTCATTCGGGGCCAAGCCGTATTCGGCGGCCAGTTCGGCCATGGTCTTTTCGGGAGCGCTCATGGCCCGCGCTCATAGCGGTTGAACGGAGGGCTGTCAGCCGCAGAGCGGCGGAACATCGCGGCGAGGCCGTCATTCACACAGGATCATCACAGGAGACCCGCCATGACGGACCAGCCCGTCGATCCCGCCGCTACCCCCGAAGACCCCGACGCGCCCGGGATCGCCGCCGACGACGCCGGCGCCAGCGCGGCCGTCGAGCGGCTCTCGAAGCAGGCCGCCAACGATGACGAAGGCGAGGGCCTCGACGGCGAGGGCGTCTGATGGCCCGCACGCCCGCCGAGACCGCCCCGACGCCGCCCGACGGTCAGCAGATGGACCGGTCCAATGATCCGGCGATCACGAAGGCCATGGACGAGGCCGCTCCGGAACAGGCCATGGCCAGCCGTCGGCAGCGCTTGACCGGTTCGGCGACCGGCGTAGGCAGCGTCGGCTTCGAGGGAGATGGGGCGTTCGACGTCGGCGACCCCGACAACGACCCGCGCGAAGACGTCTAGGCCTGCGACGGCCGCTCAATCCCGGGCCGCAGCCGGAAACTCAGCACGATGGCGCCCACCAGAACCGCCACCGCGGCGACGAGGGCGAAATAGGCGAGGGGCGCGTTGCGCTCCTGCTCGGCGACGAAGGCCCCCAGCAGACCCCATGCGATCGGAAGCGCATACGCGACGGTGCGGATTTGCTGTGTGACGGCGAGGGCGACCAGAGCAACGATGACGATCGCCAGCATGGCCCAGATGGTGGGGCTTAGAACCGACGGCAGGTCGCCGTTCCCGGTGGCGACTGTGATCAGGTTCAGAGGGGCCGCAACGGTCAACCACCCCGCCAGCAGGGCCAGCGGCCACAGCGTCATCCACCGGTCGCGGTCAGCCTTGTCGAGGGCGCGGACGGCTCCCGCATGGCGCAGCAGCGGGATCAGCAACACGGTGAGGGAGCCGAAGATCAACACGATGGTCCCGACCTCCTGATCCATGGCTGCGGCCACGATCCACAGGCCGATGCCGAGGAAGGCGAGCGCCGAGGGCCAGCCGAAGCGCTGGATCATCAGGCTCTCGCCGGTCTGGGGCAGGACCTGCCGGACGGCGTAGATCAGAATGCCCAGATAGATGACGCCCCAGATCGCGAAGGCGTAGCCGGCGACGCGTAGGGTGGCGTCGCTGTCGGCGGAAAACTCCTGAGCCGTCTGGCCCCATCCGAGCGCCATCTGGGCCTGACCGATGACCACAGCGAAGACCGCGGCGGCCAGCACGATCAGGCGCCGTGTCATCTGGGCGGATGTGGCGCGGACGATCGAGGACATGGGGTTGCTCCGGACGGGGTGTCCCTGAACTACGTTCTGCGACGGCCAAGGTTTCACCGGGAACCGCGCCCGAACGCCATGGGTTGGGTCTGCAGCACTGAAGGAGAACTCCGATGGCCGACACCGACCCAAATGCGCCGACCGAAGCGCCGGGTTTCGAAACCGACACCGTCCGGGCCGACCGGGCCCGGGAGCAGGGGCTTGGGCTCGGCGAACGCGAAGTGCAGGCGCAGCGCGACCCCGGCGGCGTGCGAACCCTCAATGAGGACGATGCGGACGCTCTGGATCAGTCCATCGGCGTGCAGGGCGAAGACGATTCGCAGTCTGAGCGGACCGCCAATCCTGAGGTTTGAACCCGCTCAGGCTGCTGCGTAGATCGACCGGAACAGGGTCGCGCCGTCGGATGAGCCGAGCTCATCCTCGAAGGCGCGGTCAGGGTGGGGCATCATGCCCAGCACATTGCCCCGCGCATTCTGGATGCCGGCGATGTCGTTGACCGAGCCGTTGGGGTTGTCGACATAGCGGAAGACCACCTGCCCTTCGCCCTCGAGCCGGGCGAGGGTGTCGGCGTCGGCGAAGTAGTTTCCGTCGCCGTTGCCCTGGGTCATGATCACCTCGCGCTGGCCCTGGTAACCGGCCGTAAAGCGGGTCTGGCCGTTGGCGACTGTCAGGCTGATCGGCTTGCAGACGTATTTCAGGCCGGCGTTCCGCAACAGGGCGCCCGGCAGCATCCCGGCCTCGCACAGGATCTGGAAGCCGTTGCACACGCCCAGCACCGCGACGCCGTCGTCGGCCGCCTTTCTCACCGCCTGCATGACCGGCGACTGCACCGCCATGGCCCCGCAGCGCAGGTAGTCGCCATAGGAGAAGCCGCCCGGCAGGACGATCAGATCGAGCCCGGAGGGCAGCTCGGTGTCCTGATGCCAGACCATCTCGACCCGCTCGCCCGTCGAACGCTCGACGGCGACCTTGCAGTCGCGGTCGCAGTTGGAACCCGGGAAGACGATGACGGCTGCGCTCATGGCGCGGGCGTTTAGCAGCGTTCGCGCCCCTTGTCAGGCGGCGCCGTTCAGCTGCTGCCGGTGTTCTCGTAGACGCCTGTGATCGAGGCCTTCGCCAGCGTGTGGAAATGCAGGTTGAATCCAAACACCGCGCCCGAATTCTCCCGCGTGACATCGAGCCGGTCGGCATCGACGGCGAACACGGTGAAGATGTAGCGGTGAGGGCCATGGCCGGCCGGGGGGGCGGCGCCGCCAAAGCCGGGTTCGCCGAAGTCTGTCCGACCCTCGACCGCGCCCGCGGGCACGGCGGCGCCCTCGGCCAGTTCGGTCACGTCGGCGGGGATGTTGGCCACGGTCCAGTGCCAGAAGCCCGAGCCCGTCGGCGCGTCGGGGTCGTAGCAGGTGACCGCGAAGCTCTTCGTCCCCTCGGGCGCGCCGGACCATTTCAGGTGCGGGGAGCGGTTGCCCTTCGCCTGCACCTGCGCGTCCGGGAGGGCGCCACCATCGCTGAAACCGTTGGACGTGAGGGTGAATGCCATGGATCGCTCTCCTGCTGCGCGGGGCTTGATCCTAACGCACGACCGAGGTCGGCGTCGCTAATGCGCAGCTTCTTTCGCGGCGGGCGTGAAGGCGGAGTCGTCGGTCAAACCGCCGGCCAGGGCCGCGGCGAAAATCAGCACGCAGACGAGAACGAAGGCCGCGACCGAGAACTGGATCAGCCGTTTCATTCGGTCTCGATGCGGTAGCTTTCGATCACGGTGTTGGCGAGCAGCTGCTCGCACATCTTCCTGGCTTCTGCGGCCGGATCGGCGTCGCTGTCGGCCAGATCAAACTCGATCATCTTGCCGACGCGGGCGTTCGACACGCCGCTCCAGCCGAGGCCGTGCAGGGCGCCTTCGACGGCCTTGCCCTGGACGTCCAGCACGCCCGGCTTCAGGAAGACATGAACCTTGACCTTCGCCATCAGCGCAGTCCCCCCTGAATCACGGTCGGCATGTCCTTCATGATACCGAGGCGGCGGGCCACCTCGGTATAGCTCTCGATGACGTTGCCCAGATCGCGGCGGAAGCGGTCCTTATCGAGCTTCTCGCCGGTGTTGGTGTCCCACAGGCGGCAGGAATCAGGGCTGATCTCGTCGGCCAGAATGACGCGGCTGAAATCGTTCTCCCAGATGCGGCCGAACTCGATCTTGAAGTCGACCAGCGTGATGCCGACCGCGCCGAACATGCCTGACAGGTAGTCGTTGACCCGCACCGTCATGGCCAGGATGTCGTCGAGCTCCTGGGTCGAGGCCCAGTTGAAGGCGGTGATATGCTCTTCGGTCACCATCGGATCATTGAGCTCATCCTTCTTCAGGTAGAACTCGATGATCGATCGGGGCAGGGGCGTGCCCTCGTCGATGCCGAGCCGCTGGCTCATCGAGCCTGCGACGATGTTGCGGCACACGACTTCCAGCGGAATGATCTCGACCTCGCGGATCAGCTGCTCGCGCAGGTTCAGCCGCTTGATGAAGTGGTTGGTCACGCCGATGCCGTTCAGGCGCGCCATGACGAACTCGCTGATGCGGTTGTTGATGACGCCCTTGCCCTCAAGCTGCGCCTTCTTCTCGCCGTTGAAGGCCGTGGCGTCGTCCTTGAAATACTGGATCAGAGTGCCTGGCTCCGGGCCCTCGTAGAGAATCTTCGCCTTGCCCTCGTAGAGCTTCTTGCGCTTGACGTTCATCATGGTCGGTCCGGGCGGGGCCTGCCGGAAACGCGAATCGCGCGGCCAGACCGGGTCTGGGCGGCTTGATCCGGAATCGCGGGCGGGCGGGAAAAAGTCGGGCCGACCCTTAGCGGATGAGGCCTCCGGACACAAACCAGCGTCCCTGCGCCATGGCCCGCGCGCCTTGGCCGCAACCCGGGCAGTTCCGGTTGCGTTCGGCGGCGGGGTGGATATAGACCACCTCGAACGCGGTCTCGCACCCGACCGCCTGACGGAGCCTCGCAACCCCATGACTACCTTCGACGATCGGGAAAAGGGCTTTGAGTCCAAATACGCCCTCGATCAGGAGCAGGAGTTCAAGGCGGTCGCCCGACGCAACAAGCTGCTGGGCCTGTGGGCGGCCGAGAAGATGGGCCTGAACGCCTCGGGCGCCGAAGAGTACGGCCGCGCCATCGTTCGCGCCGATTTCGAACAGCCGGGCGAAGAGGACGTCTACCGCAAGATCGCCCAGGATCTGGAAGGCGCTGGCCTCACCGTTTCGGAGGGCGAAATCCGCCGCAAGATGGACGAATTGGCCTCGGTCGCCCGCGAGCAGATCCGCAGCGGCGAGTAGGGCTCGCTTCGAGGACACGAAAAAGGGCCGCTCCAGCGATGGAGCGGCCCTTCTCGTATCGGGTCGAAGTCGCCCTAGTTGGGCATGACCACGGTGTCGATGGCGTGGATCACGCCGTTCGAGGCCGCAACGTCGGTCTGGACGACGCGCGACACGCCACCCTTCGCGTCGGTCAGGGTGACAGAGCCGTCAGCACCGGCGCGGGCGGTCAGAACGCCGCCCTGAACGGTCGTGAGTTCAGCGCTGCCGCCACCCGCCTGGATCTGCTGGGTCAGGGCTGCTGCGTCAACGCGACCCGAAACGACGTGATACGTCAGGATCTTGGTCAGATCGGCCTTGCCGGCCGGGGCCATCAGGCTGTCACGCGTGGCGGCCGGGACCTTTTCGAAGGCGGCGTTGGTCGGGGCGAAGACGGTGAACGGGCCAGCGCCGCCCAGGGTGGCGCCCAGGTCGGCGGAGGTCACGGCGCTGACGAGCGTGCTGAAGTCGGGATTGCCTTGGGCGACTTCCACGATGGTGCCGCTGGCAGCGGCGGAAGCCGGGGCCATGGCGGATGCGTCGGTTGCGGCGGCGTCGGCGGGAGCGGCCTCCTCGGCGTTGTTGCCGCAGGCGGCGAGGGTCAGAGCGGCGGCGGCTACGGTCGCGAGCGTGGCGAAGCGGGTCGGGGTCATTCGGCGTCTCCTGATAGGCGCCGCCGTCGCGGCGACGCGGCAAGAGGTACTGCCGAGAGACCGAAAGGATGCAGGTCGATCACGATTTCCGGCGCGGCATGTGACCGCAGGGGGTCAATCCGTGATCAGGAACCGCGAGAGCGGGCGCCATGCCGCCAGCTTGCGATCGAACGGCAGGGTCAGGGCGGGGCTTGATGAGGGCAGATCGACCAGCTCCACGGCCGCCCTGCCAAGTGCGCGCCGTCCGATCCGCGCTGCTGTCGCTCCGTTGAAGGCTATGGCCCGCAACTGTGAGAGGTCGCCCACCAGCCGGGTCAGGTCAGCGGTCGCCGCGCTGCGGATGGCGGCGTCCAGACTGCCTGGTCGTTCGGCGCTCGCGATCACGTCCCACAGGCCGACCCGAGCGCGTGTGAGCGCCTCCAGCCGCTCCGCGTATGGCAAGGGGGTCAGGTTGCACTCGATGATCGCTCCGCTCAGCCGCCAGAAGGCGTTTAGCGGATGGGCGTAATATTCTCCGGCCCTCAGAGATGCGTCGCCCGGCAGGCTGCCAACGATGAGCAGGCGCGTCCCGGCGTCGACGACCGGCGGGAACGCCCGCTTCAGGCTCAAGACGCCCCGAACACCCGGGCGAAGACCGTGTCCACGTGTTTGGTGTGGTAGCCGATGTCGAACAGCGCCTCGAGCTGCGCGTCCGGCAGGGTCACGCGTTCGTCGGCCTTGAGGAAGTCAAGAAACCGGCCCTCTCCGCGCCAGACCTTCATGGCGTTCTCCTGCACGGCCGCATAGGCGTCCTCTCGCGATATCCCGGCCTGCGTGAGGGCCAGCATGACCCGCTGCGAATGCACCAGACCGCCCAGCAGGTTCAGGTTCTTCTCCATGTTCTCCGGATAGACGTTCAGCCGCTCCACCACATTGGCCAGCCGGTGCAGGGCGAAGTCGAGGTGGATGGTCGCGTCCGGGCCGATGCCGCGCTCGACGGAAGAATGGCTGATGTCGCGCTCGTGCCAGAGGGCCACGTTCTCCATCGCCGGGACGACCGCCGACCGGACCAGCCGCGCAAGCCCCGTAAGGTTCTCGGTCAGGATCGGGTTGCGCTTGTGCGGCATGGCCGAAGAGCCCTTCTGGCCCTTGTCGAAGAACTCCTCGACCTCCAGCACTTCGGTGCGCTGCAGGTGGCGGATTTCGACCGCCAGCCGCTCAACCGACGAGGCGACCACGCCCAGCGCCGCGAAGAAGGCGGCGTGGCGGTCGCGCGGTATCACCTGAGTGGAGACAGATTCGACCGCCAGCCCCATTTTCTCCGCCACATAGGCTTCGACAGCGGGGTCCACGTTGGCGAAGGTGCCGACGGCGCCCGAGATGGCGCAGGTCGCGATCTCTTCACGGGCCGTCAGCAGGCGGCGTCGCGCTCGCTGGAATTCGGCATGGTAGCCCGCCAGCTTCAGACCGAACGTCACCGGCTCGGCGTGGATGCCGTGGCTGCGGCCCACGCACGGTGTGAATTTGTGCTCGAACGCCCGCTTCTCAAGCGCCTGCAGCACCCGGTCCACGCCCTCGACCAGAAGATCGGCCGAGCGAGCCAGTTGGACCGCGAAACAGGTGTCCAGCACGTCGGACGAGGTCATGCCCTGGTGCAGGAAGCGCGCCTCATCTCCGACAATCTCGGAAACGTGGGTCAGGAAGGCGATCACGTCGTGCTTGGTCGTGCGTTCGATCTCGTCGATGCGATCGGCGTCGAAGACCGCGTCCTTGCCCTTGATCCATATCGCCTCGGCGGCTTCGGCCGGGATCACCCCGAGTTCGGCCATCCTGGTCGCGGCGTGAGCCTCGATCTCGAACCAGATCCGGTATTTGGTCTCCTGCGACCAGATATCGACGGCGGCGGGGCGGGAATAGCGGCT
>DASRWP010000140.1:0-3860 GCA_035654535.1 Brevundimonas sp. | reverse complement strand
GAGGCCTCGCGAATCTCCGGCTGGATGTCCAGGGCGCCGAACAGCCGCCGCGCCGCCGTCAGCCCCTCGGCCATGACCGTCTGCAGGTTGGTGACCTGCCGCAATGACTGTCCCGCCGCCATCAGCAAGCCGATGAAGGCTGCGAAGGCGCCGACCGTCATCCCGCCGTCGCGCGCCCGCCATCCGGCATAGGCCATGACCGCGGCGACCACGATCATGGCCACGAGGTTGGAGAACGGTCCTGCGAAGGCGCGGCTGTCGGCGCTCTTGATCACATGGCGCTGGCGGCGGGCGACCACCTCGCCGACGCGGGCCTCTTCCGCCGCCTCGCGGTTCTCGATCTTGATCAGGCGGACGCCGTCGAGGTTCTCCATCAGGGCCGTGGACAGGTTGGAGGTCTCGACCATGGCGCCGGTGGTGGCCTTGCGCATCCGCTTGCCGAACCGGCGCAGCACCAGCGCGATCAGCGGCGCGCCCAGCAGCACGATCAGCGTCAGCCGCCAGTCGGTCCACGCCATGTAGGCGATGACGGCGACGAGGGTCAGCGCGTGCTGGGTGTAGTTGACCACTCCGTTGGTGAAGGCCTCGCGCACCAGATTGGCGTCGAACAGGACCGAGGAGACGAAGCCGCCGGAGTGCTGGCTGCGGAGCCGCGCGAGGTCGGCGCGGATCATCGATCCGAACAGCCGCACCTGAATGTCGCCGACGATGCCGTGTCCCAGCCGGTTGACCAGCGCGGCCTGACCCAGCGCCGCCGCGGTCCAGATGAGTCCCGCGCCGACGATGATCAGGGGAATCCAGAGCAGGGCCCGCCCGGGCGGCACGGTGATGACGCCCCAGATGCGCACAGCCTCCCCGAGGAACAGGCCGTCGATGGCCGGCTCGAGCAGTTGAAGAACGGTCGCGGCCATGACGCCGACGACCGCGGCGCACGCGATAGAGAGAAACAGCGCCGTCCGGTGATGGGAGAGATAGTCGCGCCATATGCGACCGAGCAACGGACGCAGCGGCTCCTTCTGGTCGGCGGCGGGCGCGGGCGTCGTCATCGGTCCGAGGTCGGACGGGATGGGGGGGAAGTCAAGCCGGGAGGCGCCCGGAGAGGTTCCGGGACGGATCCAGTGGCGCAGGCCCGAGCTGGCGGCAGGCGAGGGCTATCGCGCCCGCCACACAGCCGCCGAACAGCATCGCTTCCAGACCTGCGGTGACCAGCTGGCTGATCAGGCCGAAACCGCTCTCGTTAAACATCGCCCCGATCTGGGCGACGCGGAACCGCGAAGCCGGAAAGCCCTGCGCCAGCAGGTCGAGGCTGCCGCCCATCAGGCGCCCACCCAGCAAGGGGATTACGACGCCGGCAAGGAGACCCGCCACCGCTCCGGCCGCGACACAGCGCCGGATTGGCGCAGCGGCAAGGCGGGAGTTGAACCACACGGCGGCTCCGATGGCGCCGCCCAGAAGGGCGCCTTCCGGTGCTCCGGTCATGTCGCGGGGCGCGTGGCCGAACAGCAGGTCGAAGGCGTCCAGCCCCACCAGCTTCACCACCGCCCCGACGATCAGTCCGCCCACCGCGCCGCCGACGATGCTGAGGGCGCCAGGACGGCCGCCGGGGCCGACGGTCACGGCGATGCCGAAGCCGACGCCCGCGCCTCCGACAAGAGCCAGCAGAGCCGTCAGGCACAGCAGAACCAACAGGACGGACAGGCCGCCCATCCCCATTCCGAGAGGCTGCAACGCCCCCACGACGCCGTAGAACAGCCCGCCTATCAGCCCTGCCATCGCGCCGCCCGTCATGCCGGCGACGCCGAGACGGGAGAGGGGCGCCGAACGGCCGACGGCCCCTTCCGGTCGCACTCCGCCCGATGGCTCGATCGGCGACGCGGCTTCGTCGTGGCTGACCGGCGCGATGAAGCGGTAGCCGTGCTTGGGCACGGTCTCAATGAAGCGCGGCCGGCCCGCGTCGTCGCCGAGCTGTCGTCGCAGGGTCCGGATGCACTGGGTCAGGGCCTCGTCGGTCACGGGCACGCCGCGCCAGACTTCCTCAAGGAAGCGATCCTTGGACACCAGCTTTCCATGCTCAGCGACCATCAAGGAGAGCGCGTCGAAATAGCGGGCGTTCAGTTCGACCGTCGCGCCGTCGCGCCGCAACTGGCGATCGGCGGGGTCTAGAGAGAATCGTTCAAAGCGGAAAACGCCGGCGGCCATGCGCCGTGGATAGCGCGGAAAGCCGGGAACGGTCGAGGCGGATGACGCGGAGCCGGCGAGCCGCTATCTCCGCACCATGGCGCGCTATGACCTGAGCACCTCTGGCGGACGGTTCAAGGCGCGCTGGGACTACGTGTGGAAGGACCACGCCTTCCTGCGGCGCTGGTTTTCCAACGCCCATTGGCTCGGTCCCGACCTGGTACGGACCAACCAGCCTTCGCCGCGTCAGCTGGCGGGCTGGAAGGCGCGGGGGATCAAGACGGTGATCAACCTGCGCGGCGCGCGGGACGAGGCCTGGTATGCGCTGGAGAAGGACGCCTGCGAGCGGCTGGGTCTGACCCTGATCGACGCCCCGCTGGATTCCCGCGACCCGCCGCAGAAGGACCGGATTCACCGGGCGCGGGCGCTGTTCCAGACGGTCGAGTATCCGGTGCTGATCCACTGCAAGTCGGGGGCGGACCGGGCCGGGATGATGGCGGTCCTCTATCGCCACTTCCATCTCGGCGAGCCGATCAGCGTGGCCATCGGTCAACTGTCGAAGAAGTACCTGCACCACCGTGAAGGACTGACCGGTGTGCTGGACTTCACTCTGGAGAAATATCTGCGCGAGGTGGAGCCGAAGGGGATCAGCTTCATCGACTGGATCGACAGCGACGCCTACGACACCAGGGCCATTCGGGCGGAGTTCAAGGCCGGGTGGTGGGGGACGCTGCTCACCGAGCGGCTGTTGAAGCGGGAGTAGGGCGCTTCAGCCCCACGGCCGGCGCGGATCGCGCGGACCGGGGGCGGCTGGAGGGGCGGGTTCCTTTACGTCGACCCCGGCGGAGCGGCGCGCGTCTCTTCCTTCGGGGGACCGGTTGATCCAGCTCTTCCAGCCTCGCTCTTTGCGCAGCGCACCGATCCACAGCACGAGCACCAGCAGCATGAAGACGAGTGAGGCGATTTCCTGCCCGTCGAGCGTGCGGCCGAATACGGTCACGGACGTGGTTCGGCCGACGCGGGCGGCGTGTCCGTGACCCGGTCTGTGGGGGTCGGTGTGGTCGCAGGATCAGCGCTGGAGACCGGATCGTTCCAGGCTGTGTCGCCCTCGCGCGGGCCTGTCCGTGTTTCGGCCAGCTTCTTCCTGGCTGCCCACGCCACGACGGCCACGCCGAGAATGCCCAAGACAACAACGCTCAGGACAACGGTCATGGGGATTCTCCGGGTCAGCGTGACAGTGCAGACTGCAAGCGCACGAGGGTCAGGGCGAGTTCCCCGTCAGTGCCGGCCGCCGGCCTCCGGGGCGTCGCCACGAGGGTCGATCATTCTGTGGGCGTGCAGGATGAAATAGCGCATGTGGGCGTTATCGACGGTCGCCTGCGCCCGTGCCTTCCAGGCCGCTTTCGCTTCCTCGTAATTTGGAAATGCGCCGACGAACTCGACCTTGCTCAGGTCGCGGAACACGGGCGCGTCGAGGTGGCGCAGCTCGCCTCCGATGACGAGGTGGAGCAGTTGGGGCGTGTCGGGCGCGGTGGTCATGAGGGAATCCGTGAGCTCTGGCGGGGCGCGAGCGGAATAGGCGCTGTGCGGCGCACGATCAACGGGTGAAGCGCCGGAGCGCTGCACACAAGACTGTTCTGGCGCGGATCAGGTTGGTTGAACCGCCAGGCGCCGCCGTGGTG
>DASRWP010000139.1:0-1938 GCA_035654535.1 Brevundimonas sp. | reverse complement strand
CAAAGGCAGCCGATCCGTCGGCGTCTACAACGGGCGAGGCCGTCTCCGCGCTCATGTCCGGCCCCAAAGACCGCGCCGCCGGCTTCTTGACGCCGCCCGCCGCTGGCCTTGTCGCTGACAAGGCCGTCGGACCTGCCGGTGGAAAGACCGACGCACCCGTCAATCCGGAAACCGTCGAGGAAGCCTTCGCCCCTGAGGCGGCGCCGACCGCGGACTCCGCCCGGTCAGCCGACGCCGCAGCGGCCCTGGCGCGCGACACAGGGGCATCGGGTCTCTCGCGCGCGGCTGTCGAAGCCACCGCCCAGATCGCGGCCCAGATTCTTCGCCGGCTGGAAGGCCGCTCCACCCGGTTCGAGATGGCCCTGCTGCCGGAAGAGCTCGGGAGAGTCGATATCAAGCTGGACATCGACTCGGGCGGCCGTCTCGCCGCCCGGCTGGCGTTCGACAATCCAGCAGCCGCCACGGATCTCCGGGGTCGGGTCGACGAGCTGCGCCGTCAGCTCGAGGACGCCGGCTTCCACCTCGCCGAGGACGCCTTCGAATTCGCCGAGCGCGACAGCGGGTCCAGCGCCTTCGATCGGGGTCAGGACACACGCGGCGGCTCGAAACGCGCCTTTGCCGCGGCCCAGCGCCTGAACGCCGAAGCCGACGCTGCTATTCCCCCGCGCTGGATGGCGCTCTCCCTTTCGCCTTCGGGCGTGGACGTGAAGGTCTGATCGATGGTCGACGCCGTCTCAACCACCACCGCCAACGCCACGAGCCGTATCGGCTCCGGTTCGGCCATGCTGGCCTCGAATTTCGAGACCTTCCTGTCACTGCTTACGGCGCAGCTGAAGAACCAGGATCCGCTGTCTCCCGTCGACTCCAACCAGTTCACCGCCCAGCTGACCCAGATGGCCGGCGTCGAGCAGCAGCTGCTGACCAACGACCTGCTCAAGGGCCTGCTGTCCGCCCAGCAGGGCGCCGGCCTGGGCGAGGCCGCGACCTACATGGGCAAGACCGCCACCGCCGCCTGGGCGGCGACCAAAATGGCCGACGGTGAGGCGAGCTGGAGCTATGAGCTCGGCGCCAACGCCGGCTCCGCGACGCTTCAGGTGCTCGACGGCTCGGGCAAGGTCGTCTGGTCCGGCGACGCCCCGTCGAAGACGGCGGGCATCCACGAATTCACTTGGGACGGCAAGGCGACCAGCGGAAACAACGGTCAGGATGGTCAGGTCTACACCCTGAAGGTCGTCGCCAAAGACGCCGCCGGCGGCGCGATCGACGCCCAGGTGCTGACCCGCGGTCGGATCACCGGCGTCGAACTCTACGACGGCCAGCCATACCTGACCGTCGGCAACGCCATCCTGCCGCTTTCGAGCGTGATCGCGCTTGAAGAAGCCGCCGCCTCCGCCGCAGCCGAAGAGAAAGAGGGCCTGATGTCCTCGATCGCCTCGGCGCTCAACCCTTCCAACCTGTTCTCGTAAGGAGCCCCGCGCCATGAGCATCAACAGCGCCCTTCTGGCCGGCGTGTCCGGCCTGACCGCCAACTCCGCCGCCCTCGCGGCGATCTCCCAGAACATCGCGAACGTAAACACTGTCGGCTACAAGCGCACGTCCGGCGAGTTCCAGACCGTGATCAACAGTCAGTCGCAGGGCGCCGGCTATTCGGCCGGCGGCGTTCTGTCGACGGCGCGGCACTTCACCAGCCAGGCCGGCCAGCTGCAGCGCACCACCTCGAACACCGACCTCGGCATCGCAGGTCAGGGCTTCTTCGTCGTCACGGAGAAATCCGAGAACCTTCAGGTCACCGACGCGCGCCTGTTCACCCGCGCCGGCGCTTTCAGCGTCGACAACCTCGGCTATCTGAGGAACACGGCGGGCCTCTATCTGCAGGGCTGGCCGGTAGACGCGGACGGAAACATCGCCACCGATCCCTCGGACCTGAACCGGCTGCGC
>DASRWP010000138.1:0-3463 GCA_035654535.1 Brevundimonas sp. | reverse complement strand
TCTGCACGCCCGCTCATCCCGGCGAATGCCGGGACCCAGATTACAGGCTCATTCCCGGCAGGCCGTCTGGTTGAATCGTTCGGCCTAAGCGTCTGTCGGAAGGATTTTCCATCTGGGTCCCGGCATTCGCCGGGATGAGCGGTGTGAAAATCACACGTTCAACGCCAGCACTCCCGGCAGGGGCTTGCCTTCCATCCACTCGAGGAAGGCCCCGCCGGCGGTGGAGACGAAGGTCATGTCGTCGGCGACCCCGGCGTGGTGCAGGGCCGCGACGGTGTCGCCGCCGCCGCCGACCGCGGTCAGAACGCCGGCCTTGGCGAGGGCGGCCGCGTGGCGGGCGACCGCGACCGTGGCCGCGTCGAACGGGGGCACCTCGAACACGCCAAGCGGACCGTTCCAGATCAGGGTCTTCGAGGCGATCAAAGCGTCCACCAGCCGGGCCACGCTCGCGGGTCCGGCGTCGAGGATCTTGTCGTCCGGCGCCAGAGGCTGGCCTGAAACCACCGGGCGGGCGTCTGCGCCCGGCTTCACCTCGGTCGCCACGACGAAGTCGACGGGCAACAGAATCTCGCAGCCCTGCGCATTCGCCTCCGCGAGGATTTCGCGCGCCGTATCGGCCATGTCGCGCTCGGCCAGCGAACCGCCGATGTCGATCCCCTGGGCGAACAGGAAGGTATTGGCCATGCCGCCGCCGATGGCGAGGCGATCCAGCTTGCCGACGAGGTTCTTCAGCAGGTCCAGCTTGGTCGAGACCTTGGCCCCGCCGACAATGCCCATGACCGGCTTGCGCGGGTTGCCGAGCGCAGCGTCCAGCGCGTCCAGCTCTCGCCGCATCGATTCACCGGCATAGGCGGGCAGCAGGCGAGCGAGCCCCTCGGTCGAGGCGTGGGCGCGGTGGGCAGCGGAGAAGGCGTCGTTGACATAGACGTCGCCCAGCTCGGCCAGCTGTTGGGCGAAGGCCGGATCGTTCTTTTCCTCGCCCGGGTGGAAGCGGACGTTCTCCAGCAGCGCCACGCCGCCGGCGTCCAGATCGGCCAGCACGCGCTTCGCTTCGTCGCCCACGCAGTCGGGGGCGAAGCGGACCGGGGCGCCGAGCAGCCGCTCGAGATCATCGACGACCGGCTGCAGGCTCATCGACGGCACGCGCTGGCCCTTGGGCCGGTCGAAGTGCGCCAGCAGCGCCACCCTTGCCCCGGCGTCGCGCAGCGTCTCGATCGTCGGCAGGGCGACGCGCAGGCGGGTGTCGTCCGTGACCCGCCCGTCCTCCATCGGCACGTTGAAGTCGACGCGGACGAGAGCGGTCTTGCCGACGAGGTCAGGGGCGTCGTCTAGGGTGCGGTACTCGGCCATGGATCAAGCCCGGATCAGCTTGCTCATCACCAGCGCCGTATCGGCCATCCGGGTCGCGAAGCCCCACTCGTTGTCGTACCAGGTCAGCACGCGAGCGAGCTTGCCGTCGACGACCTGCGTCTGGGGCAGGGCGGCGGTGGACGAGGCGGAGACGTGGTTCAGGTCGGTCGAAACCAGCGGCTCCGTCGTGGTCATGAGGACACCCTTCATCGGGCCGTCCGCCGCGGCCTGGATGGCGGCGTTGATCTCTTCAACGGTGACCTCGCGGCCGGCCACGACCTTGAGATCCACGACCGAGACGTTTGGGGTCGGCACGCGGATCGACGAGCCGTCCAGCTTGCCCTTCAGCTCCGGCAGGACCAGGCCAAGAGCCTTGGCGGCGCCGGTCGAGGTGGGGATCATCGACAGGGCGGCGGCGCGCCCGCGGTAGAGATCCTTGTGCATCGTATCCAGCGTCGGCTGGTCGCCGGTGTAGCTGTGGATCGTGGTCATGTAGCCGCGCTCGATGCCGAACAGGTCGTGCAGCACCTTGGCCACCGGAGCGAGGGCGTTGGTGGTGCAGGAGCCGTTGGAGACGACGATGTCGTCGGCGGTCAGGGTGTCGTGGTTGACCTTGTAGACGATGGTCTTGTCGGCGTTGTCGCACGGCGCCGAGACCAGCACCCGCTTCGCGCCGGCTTTCAGGTGAGCGGCGGCCTTGTCTTTCGTGGTGAACAGGCCGGTGCATTCGAACGCGATGTCGACGTTCAGTTCCTTGTGCGGAAGCTCTTCCGGGTTGCGGATGGCCGTGACCCTGATCTTGCCGAGGCCGACGTCGATCCAGTCTTCTCCGCTCTCGACCGTGCCGGGGAAGCGGCCGTGGACGGAGTCGTATTTCAGCAGGTGGGCGTTGGTAGCGACGGGACCGAGGTCGTTGATCGCCACCACCTCGATGTCGCGACGGCCATGCTCGACGATCGAGCGCAGGACGAGGCGGCCGATGCGGCCAAAGCCATTGATGGCGACGCGGACGGTCATAGAGCGGTCTCCGGAAAAGCGGGTGTCGTGGTTGGCGCTTCAATGGAACCGGAGGGCGCGGGGATCAAGCCCGAGCGCGTAACATGAGGTGATCAACTGTAACTTCGCGAGTCAGCCGGCCAGCGGCGCTTCCAGTCGGGCGCTCAGTCCGGCCTCCGGGCGGTTGCTGAGGGTGACGTCGCCGCCGGCCGCCCGCGCCGCCTGACGGGCCACGGTCAGGCCCAGACCAGCGCCGCCTGTCTCGCGATTGCGGGACCGCTCAGCCCGATGAAAGGGCTCGAACACCGCTTCCAGTTCCTCGTCGGGCAGACCGGGCCCGTCGTCCTCGACGGTGACCACCGCGCGACCGTTCTCGGCGGACGAGACCACCCGGGCGGAGCCGCCGTATTTGATGGCGTTGGCGATCAGGTTCGACAGGGCCCGACGCAGCGCGGCCGGGTCGCCATCGACCGGCAGGCTCGCGCCGCCTGAGAAGGTCACCGCCGCGCCTGTCTCGGCGAAGCCGCCGGCGCAGTCTGCGGCAAGGGCGGCGAGGTCGAACCGCTCACGACGCTCCGAAGGCGTCTCGCCGCGGACATAGGCCATGGCCTGGGCGATCAGGGCGTCCATCTCCTCGATGTCGCCCGCCATCCGGTCCCGTACGGCGTCCGGCGCCTGCTCGGCGCGGAAGCGCAGGCGGGTCAGGGGCGTGCGCAGGTCATGCGCGATCGCCGCCACCGTCTGGGTGCGGCGGCGCATGTGATCGCGCAGCGAGGCCTGCATGTCGTTGAAGGCGTGGATGGCGGTGCGGACCTCGCTGGGGCCGGACGGGGTCAGCGGCGCCGCGTCGGGGTCCGCGCCGAGGCGCTCTGCGGCGTCGGCGAAGACCCGGATGGGCTGGGTCAGGCGGCGGGCCATGACCCAGACCAGCGGCGCCAGCAGCAGCATCGATATGGCGAGCGCCAACAGAATTCTCTGCTGCCACGGCGACAGCAGGTCGCGTGGCGGCTCGACCGTGGCCCAGCGCCCATCGGCTTGGCGGACAGAAGCCGCAAATGGCGCGAACGTCAGCCGGTCGGCGAGAACGGAGAAGCCCCTCAAATCGCGCTGTACGACA
>DASRWP010000137.1:0-3800 GCA_035654535.1 Brevundimonas sp. | reverse complement strand
GTTCTTCATCGCCCGCATGTGGTCGACGGTCAGCACGTCCTTGTTGCCGGTGGCGGTGACGAAGATGTCGGCCTCGCCGGCCACGTCCTCGACGGTGACGACCTCATAGCCTTCCATCGCCGCCTGCAGGGCGCAGATCGGGTCGACCTCGGTGACCTTCACCCGGGCGCCGCCCTGACGCAGCGAAGCGGCCGAGCCTTTGCCCACGTCGCCGTAGCCGCAGACCACGGCGACCTTGCCCGACAGCATGACATCGGTGCCGCGACGGATCGCGTCGACCAGCGATTCACGGCAGCCGTAGAGGTTGTCGAACTTGGACTTGGTGACGCTGTCGTTGACGTTGATGGCGGGGAACGGCAGGTCGCCCTTCTTGGCCATTTCGTACAGGCGGTGAACGCCGGTGGTCGTCTCTTCCGACACGCCGCCGATGGCGTCGCGAATGGCGGAGTAGAAGCCGGGCTTCTCGGCGATGTAGCGCTTCATCACCTTGTAGAGGGCTTCTTCTTCCTCGTTCTGCGGGTTGTCCAGCAGGGTCCCGTCCAGCTCGGCCTTCGGACCCAGCACGCACAGCAGGGTCGCGTCGCCGCCGTCGTCGAGGATCAGGTTCGGATAGCCGCCATCCGACCACTCGAAGATTTTGTGGGCATAGTCCCAGTACTCTTCCAGCGTCTCGCCCTTGGTCGCGAAGACGGGCGTGCCGTTCGCGGCGATGGCCGCCGCGGCGTGGTCCTGGGTCGAGAAGATGTTGCACGAGGCCCAGCGGACGTCAGCGCCGAGGGCTTCCAGCGTCTGGATCAGCACCGCGGTCTGGATGGTCATGTGCAGGCTGCCGGCGATGCGGGCGCCCTTCAGGATCTGCTGGGCGCCGAACTCGTCGCGCAGCGCCATCAGGCCCGGCATTTCGGTCTCGGCGATCGCGATCTCCTTGTTGCCGAACGGGGCGAGGGAGATGTCGCGGACGATGTAGTCGGTCATGGCACGGGCTTTCCGGGGAGATATGTCGCGCGGCTATAGACTCCTCGCCGGGCTGGGGCAAGAAACACATAAGGATATCTTTATGTGTTTGCGCAACCGGTCCTCTGGCGGCGACCGTGGATGTGCGCTCAATATGGATGCGCACAGGGGAGTGATCATGAAAAACTGGACGGCTTGGGCGGCTGCGGCCGCATTGCTGACGGCTGCTGCGCCTTCGCTTGCGCAAGCGCCCGGCGCCGGCGGGACCGGGGCGGTGACGTTGATTCAGGCGGGCCGGCTGCTGGACCGGCCCGGCCGCGCGCCGCGCGGGCCTTCGACCGTGGTGGTGCGGGACGGTCGCATTGTCGAAATCCGCGACGGCTTCATCGACGCGGCCGCCTTCCCCGGCGCCACAATCATCGACCAGCGCGACCGGTTCGTCCTGCCGGGCCTGATCGACAGCCATGTGCATCTGGTCTCCGACCTGGGCGGACAGGCGGGTTTCCTGTCCGGGGTTACCGAGAATCTGCCGGTTCACGCCTTCCGCGCCGCCGACAACGCCCGCAAGACCCTGATGGCCGGCTTCACCACTGTCCGGAATCTGGGCGATGACGGCGGGGTCACACTGGCCCTGCGCGACGCCACCGCCGCGCACAGCCTGCCCGGCCCGCGCATCGTCGACGCGGCCGAGAGCATCTCCACGACTTCGGGCCATATGGACGGACGGCTGGGCCTCAACGACGATCTTCGCGAGGTTACGCCGCACGCCAACGTCTGCAATGGTCCCGACAGCTGCCGCGAGGCAGTGCGGCTGCAGGTCGGCCGCGGGGCCAACGTCATCAAGATCGCCACCACCGGCGGCGTGAACAGCCGTATCGGCGCCGGTCTCGGGGCGCAGATGTTCGAGGACGAGGCCCGCGCCCTGATCGACACGGCCCACCTCTATGGCCTCAAGGTCGCCGTTCACGCCCATGGGGCCGACGGCATCAATCTGGCCCTGCGACTCGGTGCGGACTCGATCGAACACGGCACCATCTTCGATGACGAGACGCTGCGGCTGTTTCGCCAATCCGGCGCCTACTATGTGCCGACCCTGTCGACGGTGAACGGATATCTGGAGCGGCTGGCCGCCGATCCGAACGCCTATTCGCCCGAGGTCCTGCCCAAGATCCGCTGGCGCATCTCGATCACCGGCGAGTCGCTGCGCCGCGCCGTGCCCGCCGGGGTCCGCATCGCCTTCGGCACCGACGCCGGCGTCTCCAAGCATGGCCGTAACGCCGATGAGTTCGCCCTGATGGTCCAGCACGGCATGACGCCGACCTCCGCCATCGAGGCTGCGACGGTCAACGCCGCCGACCTGCTGGGTCTCTCCGCCGAGATCGGGACGCTGGAACCCGGCAAGCGCGCCGACCTGATCGCCGTCGACGGCGACCCTCTGACGGACGTGGCGGTGCTGACCGACGTCGACTTCGTCATGCGCGACGGCCGGGTGTATCGCGACGAGGACTAGTGAGGGATTGGCGGGGCTGGATCGCGGGGCTAAGCAGCGCCCATGACCCCGGACCTCGCCACCCCCCGCCATGACTGGACGCTTCCCGAAGTCGAAGCGCTGTTCCAACGCCCCTTCATGGAGCTCGTCTACGCGGCCGCCACCGTCCACCGCCGGTGGTTCGATCCGTCCGAGGTGCAGAAGAGCCAGCTGCTGTCCGTCAAGACCGGCGGCTGCGCCGAGAACTGCGGCTACTGTTCCCAGTCGGCGTTCTTCGACACAGGACTGAAGGCCGAAAAGCTGATGGACGCCACGGCGGTGATCGCCGAGGCGATGGCGGCCAAGGCGGGCGGAGCCAGCCGCTTCTGCATGGGTGCGGCCTGGCGCGAGCTGAAGGACCGCGACACGCCGAAGCTGGCGGCCATGATCGCGGGCGTGAAGGCGCTGGGGCTCGAGACCTGCGCCACGCTGGGGATGCTGACCGCCGACCAGGCGCGGCAGCTGAAGGCGGCGGGCCTCGACTACTACAACCACAACCTCGACACCGGCCCCGAGTACTACGCCGAGGTGGTGACGACGCGGACGTATCAGGACCGGCTCGACACGCTCCAGCACGTGCGTGACGCTGGCATGAGCACCTGCTGCGGGGGCATCGTCGGCATGGGCGAGGCGCGGCGCGACCGGGCGGGCCTGTTGAACGCCCTGGCCACCCTCCCGGTCCATCCCGACAGCCTGCCGGTCAATGCGCTGGTGCCGGTCACCGGCACGCCGCTGGGCGACAGGGTGAAGCGCGAGGGCGAGATCGACCCGATCGAGTTCGTCCGCACCGTCGCCGTCGCCCGCATCGTCTGCCCGCGCGCCATGGTGCGGCTGTCCGCCGGGCGCGAGACCATGAGCCCCGAGCTGCAGGCGCTGTGCTTCCTCGCCGGCGCCAACTCCATCTTCGTCGGCGGCAAGCTGCTGACCACGCCGAACCCGGAACAGGACGAGGACGCGCGGCTTTTCGCCCTGCTGGACCTGAAACCGATGGAGCCGAAGGCGATCGAAGCGGCGGCGTAACGGCCTCTTAAAGGCCGAAGACTAGCCTGTGCGTATGGACCGCCGCGACCTTCTCGGACTGAAGTCAGCCACGCTCAAGACCGGCGGCGGTGGGTCGGCTGCGCCGCAGCCCAGCTACATGCGGCTGCCGACCATCACCGCCAATGTGATCCGGCCCGGCGGGCGACGGGGCGTGATGACGGTCGAGACCGGCGTCGACGCCGCCAACCCGGCCCTCCGAGCCGGATCACATTGGCGGTGATGGTCGGCAGCCGCATGTAGCTGGGCTGCGGCGCAGCCGACCCACCGCCGCCGGTCT
>DASRWP010000136.1:0-4471 GCA_035654535.1 Brevundimonas sp. | reverse complement strand
CCTGAAGTCGCTGCCGGGCCGGGATGAGCCAGTGGTGTTCATCGCCGGGATCGATCGCTCCAACATCGACGCCGACACGCGCCAGTTCGCCACCTTCACCTGGATCGCCCTGTTGGCGCTGGGGTTGGGGCTGGTCATCGCCGTCTTCCTGCAGGTCCGGATCGGGCTGCGGCCGCTGTTCAGCCTGCGCAATGAAATCGCGGACGTCCGAAAGGGCCGGGTGGCGCGGATCGCCCGGACCTATCCGGTCGAGATCCAGCCGCTGGCCGAGCAGGTCAACCGCCTGCTCGACCACAATCAGGAGACGGTCGAGCGTCAGCGCACCCACGTCGGTAACCTCGCCCACGCCCTCAAGACCCCCCTCTCCGTGATGCTCGCTGAAGCCGGCGATCAGCCGGGCCCTCTGCCGGACATGGTGCGCAAGCAGACCGAGGTGATGAAGGCGCAGGTCGATCATCACCTGCGCCGGGCCCGCGCCGCCGCCCGGGCCCAGCTGCTGGGCGAGCGCACGCCGATCGCCGAGGTTCTGGACGAGATGGCGGTCATGCTGGAGCGGGTGTTCGAGACCAAGGGCGTCGAGATCGACTGGCGCGCGCCGGATGAACTCGGTTTCCGCGGGGAGCGTCAGGATCTGCAGGAAATCCTCGGCAATCTGATCGAGAACGCCTGCAAATGGTGCCGTCGCCGCGTCCGCATCTCGGCCGGCGCGACCGGTCTGGGCCAGATGGTGGTGGTGGTCGAGGACGACGGACCGGGCCTGCCCGAGGATCAGCGCGAAGGCGCCCTCCAACGCGGGGCCCGGATGGATGAGACCACCCCGGGGTCGGGCCTCGGCCTGTCGATCGTGGTCGAGCTGACGCGCGCCTACGGCGGGCGGATCACCCTCGGCGACAGCGATCTCGGCGGACTCAAGGTCTTTCTGGAACTGCCCGCCGCCGAGGCGTGAAACGCCCGGCTCAACGCTTGTTAACCCTGAACCGCCAGTATCCAATCGCCGGGCCTTTTCCGGCATCGGGATGTTGGAATGGCCGGCCTGTCCGTCGCCCATAAAGTCGCGCTCGCCGCCCTTCTCGAGCGGTGCCCCGACGCCATGCTCCGGACGGTCTCCTCGGCCGTGGGCGGCCTGCCCGGTGAACGCGCCGCCGAACTTCGCGTCATGCTGGCCGAGGAAGCCCGGGACCGCGCCCGCCGCGCCTTTGTGCTGGCTCCGCTGGCGCCCATGTTTCGTCAGCGTCCCGATGGCGTTTCAGCCCTGACCTTTCCGCCGGCCGTGCTGCCGCGGCTGTGGAAGGCGGCCAGCTCGCGCGAGCCCCAACTGCTGCCGCAGCTGGATGGGGACGAGCCCTCGGTCGCGGTGGCCGACCGCATCTGTCTGGCGGCGGCGGCGGCGGTCCGGGACCATCCCGAACTGATCTGGCCCGGAGTGGAGCGCGACGCCGGCCCCGCTGGGCTGGCCGCCTGCCTCGATCTCGCGCACATGGCGCGGCGCGGCCTCGCGTCGCTGGAAGTCTGGCTGAAGCGTCCCGATGAAGACGAGGTCGCCGAGCTGCGCATCCTGCTCAAGGATTGCGCCGCCATCCGCGAGGACGGGGCCGAACGTGTGCTGGAGATCCTGTTCGCCCATCTCGAGGACGCGGTGCTGATCCTGCGGATCCTGACGCAGACGTCCGCCGCGGTCGATCAGGAAGGCTTCCTGAGCGCCTCCGAACTGGCCGGATTCGTCGACCGCCTGATCGTCGGGGTCGATGTGCGCGCGTCACGGATCGCGGCCTTCAAGCCCGGTGCGGACGCGGCGCGCGTGCAGGACGTCATGACCGACCTGACATGGTGCGCCAATGTGCTGGGCGAGCTAGACGTGACTCTGGCGCTGGATCCGCAGAGCCCCTGGGGCAAGTCGGCCCGGGACGGCCGGGTCGCTATCGCATCGCGTCTGTCGGGACTGCTCCGCGCCGCCGACAAGGCTGTGGATCAGGCCCTGCCGTGGGAGCGCGTCCAGACCGCCGGACGCATGACCCGCAAGGCGCCGCACCTGACCGCTCCGGTGTCGGGCGAGACCGTTCAGGTCGCGCGCAATCTCCTGCGTCTTGTGGGCTCGGTGCGGGGTCCGGCCTCGACCTTCGGCTGCGAAGCCGACCGCAAGGTGCTGGTCGAGACCCTGACCGCCCGCCTCAGCGACTACGCCGATCAGTCGCTGCGCATGGTCAACGATGGTGAGGCGGCGGATGAGACGCACGCCATGAAGCTGATCGCCTTCACCGCCCAGTGCCTCGATCTGATCGAGGCAAGGGAGGCGGCGAGGGCGGTGCGGCGTCGGGCCGCGGTCGCGGGGGCCCCGAGCGGGGGCGGCGAGGCCTCGTCGCGGGCCGCCTGATCGGCTACATCGCGGCCATGACGGTTTTCTGGATCATGACGGGGCTGATGGCGGCCCTCGCCGGCCTGCTGGTGCTGTCCGGCGCGCGCCGCGGCGTAGGCTCGGCCGGCGCGGTCGAGGAGACCGTGGGCGTGCAGAGCGCCCGCACTGAACTGGATGAACTCGACCGGCTGAAAGCGCGAGGCCTGCTCGACGAGGCGGGCTGGACCGCTGCGCGGGCCGAGGCGGGGCGGAGGCTGCTGGCCTCGGACCGTCAGACGGTCGTCGTCGAGGCCCGGCCCTCCGACCGGCTGTGGGTGCTTGGCGGACTGGCGTTCACTGCTGTGGCGGCGCTGGGTCTCTATGCCGTGTTCGGCGCGTCCGGTTCCCCCGACCAGCCCTACGAGCGGCGGGTCGATGAATGGGCCGCCCGGCCGGAGACGTTGGAGGCCCCGCAACTGGCCGCCGTGGCGGCGCGGGTGGTGCGTGAGCGTCCAGAAGATCATCAGGCCCTGACCATGCTGGGCGCGGCCCGGTTCGAAGCCGGCGACCCGATCGGCGCGGCCTCCGCCTTCCGCCGCGCGCTGGCGATCCGTCCGGAGGACGCCCAGAGCTGGGCCCGGCTGGGCGAGAGCCTCGTCCGCGCCAACGAAGGCGCGGTCGGCGGCGACGCCGAGGCGGCCTTCGCACAGGCGCTGCGGCGCGATCCGGCCCAACTGGGCGCGCGCTACTTCCTCGGCGAGGCGGCTCTCGGGCGGGGGGACGCCGCGATGCTCAGGGCCATGTGGGAGCCGCTCATCGCGGCCTTGGCGCCGAGCGATCCGCGGCGGGCCGATCTGGAACGGCGGATGACGGCGATGGAGGGCGGGGCGTGAGCTGGCTGCCGAAATCGCCCAAGGCGCGGCGGCGGCTGTGGGTCGTCGCGGCGGTGACGCCGGTGCTTGCGCTCGCCGTCGGCCTGTCGCTGTACGCCATGCGCGACAGCGTGACCTTCTTCTTCTCCCCGTCCGAGGCGACTGCTGAAAAGGCCCCCGCGGGCCGGGTGGTGCGGCTGGGCGGGCTGGTCGAGGCCGGCAGCGTGGCGCGCGGGGGCGGCGGCGAGGTGACCTTCGCCGTCACCGACAACCTCGCCACGACACGCGTGGTCTATCAGGGCGACCTGCCCGACCTGTTCCGCGAGGGGCAGGGCGTGGTGGCGCAGGGCGCCTTCCTGCCCGACCGCTCGTTCCGGGCGACGCAGGTTCTGGCCAAGCACGATGAAAACTACATGCCGCGCGAGGTCGCCGACCGGCTGAAGGAAAAGGGCGAGTGGCGGCCTGAGGCCGGAACTCTCCCGCGCTCAAGCAGGCCCACGGCCGATAGCGCACCAGGAACGACGTGATCGCCGAACTGGGCGCCTTCGCCCTGATCCTCGCGTTCGCGCTGTCGCTGCTTCAGACCGGCATGGCCGTGGCCGGACGGTGGCGGCGCAGCCCGGTGCTGACGGGGGCCGCCGAGGGCGCCGCCTTCGCCGCCGCGGCCGCCGTCGCCGTCTCGTTCGCGGCGCTGATCTTCGCCTTCGCGGCGTCGGACTTCTCGGTCGCCAACGTCGCCGCCAACAGCCACACCGACAAGCCCATGCTCTACAAGGTCGCTGCGGCCTGGGGCAGCCACGAGGGCTCGCTGGTGCTGTGGTGCCTCGTCCTGACCGGCTTCGGCGCGGTGCTGGCGCGCGGGCGTGGCCTGCCGTTCGGTCTGAAGGCGTCGGCGGTCGCGACGCAAGGGCTGCTGGGCGTGCTGTTTCTTGCCTTCGCCGTCTTCACCTCCAACCCGTTCGCGCGCCTGAGTCCGGCGCCGTTTCAGGGCGCGTCGCTGAACCCGCTGCTGCAGGACCCGGCCCTCGCCCTCCATCCGCCGCTGCTCTACTGCGGCTACGTCGGGTTTTCGGTCTGTTTCTCGCTGGCTGTGGCCGCGCTGGTCGAGGGCCGCGCCAACGCCGGCTTCTGGCCCGCCTGGGGCCGCTGGGTCCGACCGTGGGCGCTGGCCAGCTGGGCCTTCCTGACGGGCGGCATCACCCTGGGCGCCTTCTGGGCCTACTATGAGCTCGGCTGGGGCGGCTGGTGGTTCTGGGACCCGGTCGAG
>DASRWP010000135.1:0-1795 GCA_035654535.1 Brevundimonas sp. | reverse complement strand
AGCCCTGGCCCCTGCCCCGCGCCCCAGAGCCTGATTTCGTCGGCTGGGAAGCGCCGAACCGGTTCCTGGTCGGTTACGGCTTGGATCACGCGGGGACGCTGCGCGGTCTGCCGGACATCTGCGCGCTGGACTAGAGCCAGTCCGGCCGACTTTCCGCCGCCAGCATCTGCTCATACGACGGCCGCGCGCGCACCACGGCCCAGCGGTCGCCGTTCACCAACACCTCGGGGACAAGCGGGCGCGAGTTATATTCGCTGGACAGGACCGCGCCGTAGGCCCCGGCGCCCATGAAGGCCACCAGATCCCCGGCCTCGAGCGGCGGCAGGCTGCGGTCGCGGGCGAAGATGTCGGTGGATTCGCAGATCGGCCCGACGAGATCGTACAGCCGCGCCTCGCCCTCGCGCGGACGCACTGAAACCAGATCGTGGAAGGCGTCATACAGCGCCGGCCGCATCAGGTCGTTCATGCCGGCGTCGAGCACGAGGAAGCGGCGTCCGTCCTCACGCGCATTGACCTGGATCACCCGGCTGAGCAGCACGCCGGCGTTGGCGGCCAGCAGCCGGCCCGGCTCGAACGCCGCCTCGACGTCCAGCCCCTCCAGCACCGCGGCGGTCATGGCGACATAGTCGTCGATCGAAGGCAGGTCGGTCTGGCCGTGGTAGGGCACGCCCAGCCCCCCGCCGAGATCCAGCCGGGTCACGCTCAGGCCCTGCGCCCGCAGCGTCAGCGTCATCTCGCGCAGCGCCCGGAACGCCGCCTCAAGCGGCCCCAGCGTCGTGATCTGGCTGCCGATATGGCAGGCCAGCCCCACCGGCTCGACGTGCGGCGAGGCGGCGGCGAGGGCGTACAGGGCCAGCGCCTGATCCATCGGCACGCCAAACTTGTCCGTCGCGCCGCCCGTGGTGATGCGCGCGTGGCCGCCCGCGCCGATGGCCGGATTGACGCGAATGGCGATAGCGGGCGACGCGCTCTTCGCGGCCGCGACCGCGATCAGACGA
Source organism: Brevundimonas sp. (assembly GCA_035654535.1). Lineage (GTDB taxonomy): Bacteria > Pseudomonadota > Alphaproteobacteria > Caulobacterales > Caulobacteraceae > Brevundimonas. The sequence continues at coordinate 797 of DASRWP010000135.1, read as the reverse complement.
TCCAGTTCGACCGCGCTCTCGACGTTGATCTGGCGCACGCCGGCCTCGATGGCGAAGCCCAGTTCCGCATCGCTCTTGCCCACGCCGGAAAAGATGATCCGATCGCCGGGAATCCCGGCCGCCAGCGCCCGCCGGATCTCGCCTTCGGACACTGTGTCGGCGCCGCAGCCGAGCCGCGCCAGCGTCGCCAGCACCGCGACGTTCGAGTTGGCCTTCACCGCGAAGGCGATGAGGCCGTCCCCGAGGGCCGGGCGCCGGCTGTCCAGCGCCTCGCGCAGCAGCCGGTAGTGCCGGGTCAGGGTTGCGGTCGAATAGACATAGGCCGGCGTGCCGACGGCTTCCGCCAGCGCCTCGAGCGGAACGCCCTCGGCGTGAAGCGCGCCTTCGATCCGCTCGAAATGATGCAAGGCTCGCCCCTAGTTGGGCCGGGCGCCCGGACCGCTGTACGGGCTGGTGTTGGGGCCGCCGTCGATCGGCTGGGTGCTCGGCGGGCGATAAACGGTGGCGGGTTCGGGCAGGCCGGGCGCACGGTCGCTGCGCATGCTGCGCTCGGTCTTGCGCGCCGGCGGCGCCTCCAGATCGGCCATCCGGCCGCAGCCGGCGGCCGAGGCGGCGAACAGGGCGGCGAGACCCGCAACGGCGATCGACTTCATGCCGGATACTTTCATGGCAGGCGTTTTCATGAGAGGCGGGTCTTCCAGTCGGCGATACGTGCGCGGACCTGTTCCGGCGCCGTGCCCCCGAAGCTCTGGCGGCTGGCGCAGGAGGCCTCAGGGGTGAGCACCTTGTAAACCGCC
>DASRWP010000134.1:0-2877 GCA_035654535.1 Brevundimonas sp. | reverse complement strand
CTTCGTCTCTCGCTATGGAACATAGTGAGAACAGATGGCCCAGCTCGACCTCCGCCGAAAACTCGCCGTCCTCGCGGATGCGGCCAAGTATGACGCGAGTTGCGCGTCGTCGGGCACGTCGAAACGCGACTCCAGCAAGGGTAAGGGGATCGGTTCGACCGAGGGCATGGGAATATGCCACGCCTACACGCCGGACGGCCGCTGCGTGTCGCTGCTGAAGATACTGCTGACCAACTTCTGCATTTACGATTGCGCCTACTGCATCAACCGCGCGTCCTCGAACGTGCCGCGCGCGCGGTTCAGCGTCGACGAGGTCGTCGAGTTGACCCTCAATTTCTACAAACGAAACTATATCGAGGGCCTGTTTCTGTCGTCGGGCATTATCCGTTCCGGCGACTACACGATGGAACAGCTGGTGCTCGTGGCGAAGAAGCTGCGGACCGAGCACGACTTCCGCGGCTACATCCACCTAAAGCTGATCCCCGAGGCCGATCCCCGGCTGGTCGAGGAGGCCGGCCTGTATGCAGACCGGCTCTCAGCCAATATCGAGCTGCCGCGCGACGAGGCCCTGCACCGGCTGGCGCCGCAGAAGGATGTGACGGTCATCAAGAAGGCGATGGGCGACGTCCGCCTGAAGGTCGAGGCCGCCCGGCCGGGAAAGAAGGACCGCGCCAAGCCCCCGAAGTTCGCCCCCGCCGGGCAATCAACCCAGCTGATTATCGGCGCGGATGGGGCGCCCGACACTGAAATCATCGATCGCAGCGCGTCCCTGTACGCGGGGTACGGCTTGCGCAGAGTGTATTACTCGGCCTTCAGCCCCATCCCGGACGCCTCGATCGCCCTGCCGCTGACAAAGCCGCCGTTGATGCGGGAACACAGGCTGTATCAGGCCGACTGGCTGATGCGGTTCTACGGCTTCTCGCCGCCGGAAATCGGCGAGGCCGCGGCCGCCGACGGCATGCTCGACCTCGCCATCGACCCGAAGCTGGCCTGGGCGCTCAACAGCCGCGCGGTTTTCCCCGTCGACGTGAACACGGGCTCGCGGGAGATGCTGCTGCGGGTGCCGGGATTGGGCGTCAAGTCGGTCGATCGCATCATCAGCATCCGCCGCTGGCGAACGCTGCGGCTGGAGGATGTCGGTCGGCTGTGCCGGGGCGTGGACAAGGTCCGGCCCTTCATCACCGCGCTGGACTGGACTCCCGGGGGGCTGACGGACGCCGCCGATCTGCGCGCCCGCCTGACGCCGATGAAGCCGGTGCAGCTGAGCCTGTTCTGATGCGTATAGGGGCGCTGGCGCACGAGACCGATTTCGAGGGCTGGCGTCGCGCTGCACGGCAGTTCCGGACGGAAGGCCTGCGCCCGGGGCAAGTTCGCTTCGCCGTCGGTGACGAGACCGCCCAAGGCGGCCTGTTCGACGTCTACGTTCCGTCACGCCCTGTCGGGGAGGAAAGCGCGCGCGAGTTCGCAGTCCCCAAGGCGTTTGTGGACTTGGCGGGATCTGTGATCCTGCACCGGTCGGAGGATCGCTTCGACCTGCTTTACCGCCTGCTGTGGCGGCTGCGCGAGGAGCCGGACCTGATTTGGATCGTCAGCGACGCCGACGTCGCCGACGCCATGGAGCGGGCGAAGAACGTCAGCCGGGCCAGCCACAAGATGAAGGCCTTCGTTCGCTTCCGGCAGGCATTCGACGAACAGGGCGAGCGCTGGGCTGCCTGGTTTGAGCCGGCCCATAGGGTATTGGAAATGACTGCGCCATTCTTCGCGCGCCGGTTCGCGAACATGCGCTGGTCGATCCTGACGCCGGACGGAGTGGCCGTCTGGGACACCGATGCGCTGACTTTCGGCCCGCCGGCCACCCGCGACATGGCTCCGGATGAGGACGAGATCGAGGAGTTCTGGAAGACCTACTACGCCTCGACGTTCAACCCGGCCCGGCTGAAGACGAAGACGATGCAGGGCGAGATGCCGAAGCGGTACTGGAAGAACCTGCCCGAGGCCTCGCTGATACCGGAACTGGTCGCACGGTCGTCACTTCGCACGGAAGATATGGTCGCCGCGCCCGCTTCCGCACCCAACAGCCGCCTCGACAAGACGCTGGCCCGCCTCGGCCGGGACGCCTCATTCGACGAGGGGTTCGTCCCATCGACCCTCGATGAGCTGGACCGGGCGGTGCAGGCCTGCCGCCGCTGTCCGCTGTGGCGCGACGCGACGCAGGGCGTGTGCGGGGCGGGGGCGCGGAAGGCGCCGCTCATGATCGTCGGCGAGCAGCCCGGCGATCAGGAAGACCTCGCGGGTCAGCCCTTCATCGGGCCGGCGGGACAGGTGCTGGACGCAGCCCTGAACGAGGCGGGTATCGATCGCGGCGACGCCTTCGTCACCAATGCGGTCAAGCATTTCAAACACGAGCCGCGCGGCAAGCGGCGCATCCACAAGACCCCGGTGGTCAGCGAGGTCAGCGCTTGCCGCTGGTGGCTCGGCGCGGAGCGGCGGCTGGTGAAGCCTAAGGTGATCCTGACGCTCGGATCGACCGCGGCGCTGGGGGTTCTGGGTCGCAAGGTGGCGGTGACGCAGGAGCGGGGGGTGGCGCTTGACCAGACCGACGGCTCGACGGTGTTGCTGACGGTGCACCCGTCCTATCTGCTGCGTATTCCGGACCCTGCGTCGAAGGCGGCGGAGCGCGAGCGGTTCGTGGCGGATCTAAAGCGCGTCCGGGCCTTGCTCTGATATCCAGCCCCGGCTGAACAAATCCGCCCGCGCGGCGTTGTGACTCCCGCCCCAGCTTTGCCGTTTCCGCGGCGTAGGCAAATCGGATGGCGCAATCTAGGTAGGGGCATGGCTGCAGCGGATTTCCAGATCGAGGACGGCGAGCCGGGTCTG
>DASRWP010000133.1:0-2433 GCA_035654535.1 Brevundimonas sp. | reverse complement strand
TGGATATCGGCCTCGATGCCCTCGGCCCTGAGCCGGTCCAGCGCCTCGGTCAGGCCGCCGAGGCCGACGACGCACCAGGGGCAGACGATGTCGGAGACGAAGTCGATGTGCAGGGTGCGGGGCATGGATCGCATATAGGGGCCTTCACCCCGCCGGGGGAGAAGGTGGCGGCGTCGCCCCCTCGCTTGCCCGCCTACCCGTGATCGCCTAACCCTTGGGGATTATCCTGGGGAGGATCCTATGTTCAGACGCATCGTGACCGTGGCGACGCTGGCCCTGCTGCTGGCGGCCTGTATGCCGTCGACCGGCGGCGGTGGACTGTTGGGGACGTGGGGGCAGCGGACCGGGGACCATCCCGCGCTGGCCGGGGCGGTGATCACGCGGGTGGACGCCAGCACGTCGGCCGGCCCGGGCGGCGGCTGCACGGCGGCGCCGACGGGCGTGTGCGGCGGCTGCACGGCGGTCTGTCCGCCCAGCCGGCCGGCCCGGTGCGAGTCGGGCGTGACCCGCTTCGCCGCTCCGGATTCGGGCCGCGCCCCGAGCTGCGTCCGCGAGGCGGTCTGCGCCTGCGGCTAGTCCGGACCCGCTTTACTTAAACGGGAAGCCGCGTCAGTCTGATTCCGAAGGTTGTTTGGGAGGACGGCATGCGGGGATGGATCGCGGCGCTGACGCTGACGGGTCTGGGGCTGACGGCGGGGGGCTGCGCCACCGGGCGTCATCCGATGGAGGAATGGCGCTGGCAGGGTTATGAGCAGGAGATCGCGAGCGAGGCGTGGCTGTACGCCCAGCTGGCCCAGAACGCCTATCTGCCGACGCGTGAGTCGCCGCATTTCAATATGGGCGGGGTGTTCGAGGAGCGGCGGCGCACCGACAACGACGAGATCGGTCTGGCCTATGTGGTGTCGACCCGCTCGGCCGGCGTCTGCGCCCCCGAGGTGGTGATCGCCTTTCGCGGCACCGAGGGCATCCGCAACGGTCTTGACTGGAAGTACGGCAACACCGGCCCCGAGCAGAACGAGAAGGGGATCGAGGTCTTCAAGGAGTGGAGGGACTGGCGCGACCAGCATATGCCCGGGGCGCGGATGACGGTCGTGGGCCACTCGCTGGGCGGGGGGATCGCGACCCATATCTCGATCAACAACGAGGGGGTTTCCAGCTACGCCTTCGACGGCTCGCCGCACTACTGGATGCTGGACGGCCGCGTCAGGCCCAACGTTCGCCATCTGGTCGCCGAGACGGGCGAGATCCTGTTCTACCTGCGCGCGCCGGCGCGCGAGACCAACCAGACATATTCGCCGGTGAACTGCACCTGGTCGTGGAAGCCGATCACTCAGCACGACATGCGCACCCTGGCCTCCTGCCTGACGACCGCGGCGTCATGGGACTCGGTGGTGGCGGAGAGGTCGCTGCGGCTGAACGGGCTGCCTGTGCCTCCCGCTACGCGGCCGCGGCCGGACCCGGAGCCGCAGACCTGTTCGGACCCGGCGGACCTGATCGACCCGTAAGGTCCGGCGCACTCCCGCAGCGGTTCGAAACCGGCTAGAGAACGGGGATGAGCGAAGCCGTTCCCGACATCTCCGTCGTCGTTCCCGTGCATGACGAACAGGGCGCCGCCGGGCCGCTGGCGCGCGAGATCGCCGCCGCCTTCGAGGGCCGGTCCTACGAGATGGTGTTCGTCGACGACGCCTCGCGCGACGGGACGCTGGCCGAGCTGAGGGCGCTGATGCCGAAGCTGCCGGCCCTGCGGGTGCTGAGCCACGGCTCCAACGCGGGCCAGAGCCGCGCCGTGCGGACCGGCGTGCTGGCGGCGCGCGGGGCGATCGTGGTCACGCTGGACGGGGACGGCCAGAACCCGCCCGCGGACGCGCCGGGGCTGGCCGACCTGCTGGCGGCCTCGCCCGCGACGGTGGCGCTGGTCGGCGGGCGGCGGGCGAAGCGGCAGGATTCGGAGGCCAAGCGGCAGGCGTCGGTCTGGGCCAACCGCATCCGCAGGAAGCTGCTGGGCGACGACGCCGACGACACCGGCTGCGGACTGAAGGCGTTCCGGCGCGACGTGTTTCTGCGGCTGCCGTACTTCGATCACATCCACCGCTATCTGCCGGCGCTGATGATCCGCGAGGGCTATGAGAACCGCTATCTCGACGTCGGGCACCGGCATCGCGAGACGGGGCGGTCGAAGTACACGAACTGGGGGCGGCTGATGGCGTCGCTGTCCGACCTGCTGGGCGTGATGTGGCTGAAGACCCGGTCGCGCCGCCCCGGCGCCGTGACCGAACTCTGACCGGAGAGCAGCGGCATGGCCGGGCGGGGCGAAGCGGGGTATGCAAGAGGCGACAAGCGTGGCCGTTCGACCGCGCGGTCGGTCCGGGAGCCCGCCATGCTGATCGCCATTCCGCTGCTCGTGATCCCGGTGATCCTCTACAACATCGTGGT
>DASRWP010000132.1:0-7661 GCA_035654535.1 Brevundimonas sp. | reverse complement strand
TCGAGGCTCATGCGGGTCATCCTAGCAGCCGGCCCGCCGTCGGCCTATCATGAGCCATGCGGCGCAGCATTGAAGACCTGCGGATATTCTACGGCGAACCAGCCGGTTCGCTGGCGCGGCGGCTGCTGGCGCGGCGGCTGGATGACGCGTGGGGCGAGGCGGCCAGCTGCGACGTGCTCGGAATCGGCTATGCGACGCCTTGGCTGGACGCCTTCGTCGGCGCCCGACGGATCGTGGCGGCCATGCCGGCGGGCCAGGGCGTCGAGGTGTGGCCGCCGGTCGGGAGGAACCGCACCCTGCTGGTGGACGACCGCCGCCTGCCTTTCGCCGCCGGATCCTTCGACCGAATTCTGCTGGTCCATGCGCTGGAAGAAGCCGAGGACGCCCAGGCGCTGATGACCGAAGCGGTTCGCGCCCTCTCGCCCGCAGGCCGGATCATTCTGATCGCGGCGGCGCGCGGCGGTCTGTGGTCCCGGGTCGAAGCGACCCCGTTCGGCCATGGCCGGCCCTTTACCCGCCGCCAGCTCGAGCGGCTGGTCAGGGCGGCGGGGCTGGAGCCGATGGCATGGTCGCAGACTCTTTATGTGCCGCCATGGGGGCCCCTGCTGCCCTTGGCCGATGGCTTCGAGCAGCTGGGCAAGCGGATCATGCCGGGGGCGGCGGGCGTGATCCTGCTCGAGGCGACGCGTCACGCCTACGCCCGCATACGGCCCGGCGGAGCCGTGGCCACCGTTCCGGCCCGCACGTCCGTGCTGCAGCCCCAGCCCGCCAGTCGCGCAGGACGCGCGGCCGATCTGGCGACCGGCGGCGAACGCGACTAAAGCCGCTCCATGCGACGACTGATCCTGATGCGACACGCCGAGGCGGAACGCGCCGCCGGCTCCGGTCGCGACCGCGACCGCGCCTTGTCCCCGAGAGGCCGCCGGGAGGCCGCCTCAATGGGCCGCGCCATGGCCCTCCGTGGCATGCGTCCGGACCTTGCGCTGGTCTCCCCGGCCTCCCGGACCCGTGAGACCTGGGACCTGCTGCACGACGCCTTCGGCGATGTCGAGGTGCGCGAGGACGAACCGCTTTACAACGGCGCAGCGGATGTCCTGCGCCGGCTCGTAGAGGGCGCCGGGGACGACGCCGGTTGCCTCTTGGTCGTGGCCCACAATCCGGGCGTACACCTGCTGGCGGTGGAGTATCTGGTCGAGGGCGCGGCCTCGCCATCGGTGCTGGACCGGATGAGCGGCGGCTTCCCGCCCGGCGCCGCCGCCATCTTTACCGTGGATCCCGCAGGCCGCCTCCTCTTCGAGGGCTTCCTCCAGCCTCAGGACCTGGCGGGCGAATGACGGTTGTCGCCTACAAACTGCTGGACCGGCTCGAGTGGGACGGGGCGCAGGCGTCCGGGCGCTATGACGGCTCGGCGGTGGATCGGGCCGATGGCTACATCCATATGTCGACCGCCGACCAGCTGGCGGAAACCGCTCGCCGACACTACCGCGACAGGCCCCATCTGGTCCTGCTCGAGGTGACGCTGGAGGCGCTTGGTCCAGGCTTGAAATGGGAAGCGTCCCGCGGCGGGGCGCGTTTCCCGCACCTGTACGGCCCCCTGCCGGCCTCAGCCGTCCGACACAGCCGGACACTGTCCGTCGATGCAGCCGGCGTCATGCAGTTCGATGACGGGGGCCCCGCATGGGGCTGAGCGATCTGGGCGCGGCCGTGCTGCGAACGCTTGACGCCGAGACGGCGCACGCCCTCGCCATCCGGGCGCTTCAGGTCGCTCCCCTGCCCGCTCCCGCGCCGGACGACCCGGTGCTGCACACCTCGGTCGCGGGCCTGACCCTGCCCAACCCGGTCGGTCTCGCCGCCGGTCTCGACAAGAACGGCACGGCGCTTCGGGGACTGGCCCGGCTCGGTTTCGGCTTCGTCGAATGCGGGTCGGTCACCCCGCTGGCCCAGCCCGGCAACCCCCGGCCCCGCCTGTTCCGTCTGGCCGAGGACCGGGCGGTGATCAACCGTATGGGCTTCAACAACCTTGGTCTCGAAGCGTTCGCGGACCGTCTGGAAGGCCGCCCCCGCTCGGTCATCGTCGGCGCCAATCTGGGGGCCAACAAGGACACGGAGGACAAGGCGGCGGATTATGTCGCAGGACTGCGCCGCCTGCGCGGGCTCAGCGACTATGTCACCGTCAATGTGTCCTCGCCGAACACGCCGGGTCTGCGCGCACTTCAGGGTCGCGCGGCGCTCGATGATCTTCTGGGGCGTCTGAACGAGGCCCGCGACGGCGACCGGACCCCGGTTTTCCTGAAAATTGCTCCTGATCTCACCGGGGCCGAAATCGCGCTGATCGTAGAGGCCAGCATCGACCACCGGATCGACGCCCTGATCGTGTCCAACACCACGCTCGACCGTCCTGCGACCCTGCGCTCGGCGCACAGGAGCGAAGCGGGCGGACTGTCGGGCGCGCCCCTCAAGGCCGGAGCCGCCGCAGCCCTGCGCGCCGCCGCCGAGACCTCTCAAGGGCGACTGCCCCTGATTGCGGTCGGCGGCGTCGATTCCGGGGACGAGGCGTACCGGCGCATCCGCGCCGGGGCCTGCGCCGTCCAGCTCTACTCCGCACTCGTCTACGAAGGTCCGGGACTGGTCGGCCGGATAAAGCGGGATCTGGCGGTCCGGCTCCGCGCCGACGGGTTCGCCTCGGTCGCCGAGGCCGCTTCAGCGGGGCCGTTGACGGAGCGTTAGGGCAAGCGGGTCATGATGAAGACCGAGGCGGACTCGCCTTTGTCCGGGGAGCCCTATGGCGAACGCCAAAGCCCAGCCGCAACTCCGCGCCGATCGCGCCGCCGACAACTGGGCGCTCGCGATCCGTCAGCGGCGCAAGGCGCTCTTGCAGCGACTGGGTATGGCCGCGGCCAGTGGACTGGTCTTCAGCCCGCTTCTGGGCTGGGCGCTCAGCGTCGGCTGGGTGGTGGGCTATTTCATCATCCAGGGCCTTGATCTCTGGGTGTTCTCGCCGATCAACAGCGGCAGGAAGGAACGCCTTACGGGGCTGAGAAACGCCGCAGGCTGGCTGATGCTGGTGGTCAACGCGGGCTATTTCGGCAGCCTGTCGATTCCGATGTGGCTGCTGGGCGGCCCGATGGGCGGCATCTGCGCCGCCATGCTCCTGTCCGCGGGAGCGATCTATTCGATCATCAATGCGCCGCGATCCGCGTCCGTGATGATCACCACTGCCTCCTTGCAGTTCGTCTATCTGGCCGCCACGCCCGTGTTCATGGCCCTCTACGGAGCCTCGACAGGCTTCGTCGCCGCCGCTGCCATCGCGGTCGGGGTCTTCATCACCTACTGCCTGTCCACATGGCAGCGCATGAACGAGGCGCGTCTGGCCGAAAGCGCCGCGCGCGTGGAAGCGGACCAGAAGCGGATCGACGCCGAGCGCGTCATGGAAGGCCGCAGTGCTTTTCTCGCCGCCATCGGCCATGACCTGCGGACGCCGATCAGCGCCATCCTGACAGGCGCCGCCGAGCTGGAGCGTGGGGCGAGGGACGCCGCCGCCCGTTCACAGGCGCACCTGATCACCGACGCCGGTTTCATGATGAAAGCCCTGCTCGACGACCTGCTGGACCACGCCAAGCTGGACGCCGGCCACATGACCGTCGACGAGATCGACTTCGACCTGCGTGAGCTGCTGAACCAGACGGTCCGGCTGTGGCGCGGTCCGGTTCGGGCGAAGGGGCTTAAGCTCCGGGTCGAGGGCGCAGCGTCGTTGCCTTCGGCCGTGCGGGGCGATCCGATGCGCCTCCGCCAGGTGCTGAACAATCTGATCTCAAACGCCCTGAAGTTTACGGCCGAGGGCTCGATCACAGTGCGCCTGAAGGCGTGGGCGGATGAGCCCGGAGGTCACGCCCTCCTGATTGAGGTAGCGGACACCGGTCCCGGGATGAGTCCGGAACAGGTCGCCCGCCTGTTCACGCCGTTCGACCAGACCATCGAGGGCGTCAGCGCCATTCACGGCGGCACTGGCCTGGGTCTGGCCATCAGCCGACAGCTGGCTGAGCTGATGGACGGCAGGCTGACCGCGCGCAGCCGGCCCGGCCAAGGCTCCTGGTTCACTCTGTCGCTACACCTCCAGCCCGGAGAAAACGTTCCCGCCGCAGCGCCTGTCCTTGACCAGCAAAGCCGCGACGCGGTGGCGCGCGCCCTCTCCGGCCGGCCCGCGCCCCAGGCCACGCTCCCCCCCGCTCCGGCCCCGGTCGCCGACGACGCGCCCGTCCCGACGGCCTCCGCCCCCAAGCCCGATGTCCTCGACGAGGACGAAGGCCGGCCCATGCGGGTGCTGGTGGTCGACGACCACGACATCAACCGCCGCGCCATCCAGTTGATCCTCCAGCCCCTTGGCTGCGACATCGCCACGGCCGTGGACGGCATGGCAGCCTTGAAGATCTGCGAGGACGAGGCCTTCGACCTGATCTTCATGGACGTCCGCATGCCGGAACTGGACGGACGCGAAACCACCCGGCGTATCCGGGCCGGCGGCGGTCCCAACGCCCTCGTGCCGATCATCGCCGTCACCGCGGACACCGCGCCGGACGACATCGCGGCCTGCACGGCCGCAGGCATGACCTATTTCGTGCCCAAGCCGATCACGCCGCCAATGCTGCTCGGCGCCATCACTCATGTGATGACGCTGGATCAGGCTGCCGACGAGGCCGTCGCCGCCTGACGAACTTCCGCCACCAGCCGGCCAGGGAAACCCTCGCTCCGGATCGCGCACTCCCAGACCACGATCACGCGCCATCCCAAGGCCCGCAGGGCGGCGTCGTTGGCGGCGTCGCGGGAGACGTTGCGCGCGATCTTGGCGGTCCAGTAGTCGGCATTGGTCTTGGGCTTCCTGGCCCCGCGCGAACAGTCGTGGCCGTGCCAGAAACATCCGTGGACGAACAGCGCGACGCCCCTGCCCTTCATCACGACATCCGGCCGCCCGGGCAGGCCCGCGCCTCCCAGCCGGTAGCCGATGCCCGAGGCGCGCAGCAGGCGGCGCACCGCCAGCTCGGGAGCAGTGTCGCGGCTCTTCACCTGCCGCATCACCGCGCTGCGCTTGTCGGCGGTGAAGACGTCGGTGGTCACCTGTGACACCTCGCGCCCAGGCAGCGGGCCACCGCGTCTCGAGCGGTGGCGCCCCTAAAGCTGAGCCAGCAGGTGCTCAGCCGACGACACCTTGAACTCGCCCGGCTGTTCGATGTTCAGCTGGCTGACCACGCCGTCCTTGACCAGCATCGAATAACGCTGCGACCGCTCGCCCATGCCGAAGCCCTTGGCGTCCATGGACAGGCCGAGCTGGCGGGTGAAGTCGCCGTTGCCGTCGCCCAGCATCAGGATGTCGTCCTTGCCGATGCCCTGACTGTCGGCCCAGGCACCCATGACGAAGGCGTCGTTGACGGAGACGCAGGCCACTGTGTCGATCCCCTTGCCGGCGAGGTCCTGCCGCAGATCCTTGTAGCCCGGGAGGTGGCGGGCCGAGCAGGTCGGCGTGAAGGCGCCGGGGACGGCGAACAGGGCCACGGTCTTGCCGGCGAAGACCTCGTCCGTGGTGACGGGCTTGGGACCGTCGTCGGTGGCGCGGGTCAGGTTGGCCGAGGGAATGCGGTCGCCGATCTGGACGGTCATGGGCAGGCTCCGGGGTGTGAAAGCGAAAGCGTGACGATCAGATAGGGCCTGCTGCTCACCGCGCCAACCGTTCTGTCCCTTGCGGTCGGCGGCGCGCGTGCCGATCATAGGAGCATGAGCGAATTTCAATCCCTTGCAGGCCGGTTGCTGGTGGCCATGCCGGGCATCAGCGACCCGCGTTTCGAGCACGCGGTCATCCTCGTCTGCGCCCACCGGCCCGATCACGCCATGGGTCTGCGCCTGGACACGCCGGCGCCCGGCGTCAGCCTGAAGAAGGTGCTGAGCAAGCTGGATGCCCCCGCGCCCGCCGATGCGGGCGCGCGCGCCGTCCTGATCGGCGGCCCGGTCGAGCGCGAGCGCGGCTTCGTGCTCCACACCGACGACTGGCTGATTGAGGACGCCTCCGTTTCCTTCGGCGCGGGACTGGCCATGACCGGCACGCGCGAGGCCCTGCTGGCCATGGCCGATCCGTCACACGGCCCGCGGCGCTCGGTGCTGCTGCTGGGGTACGCCGGCTGGGGCGACGGGCAGCTGGAGGACGAACTGGGCGAAAACGTCTGGCTGACCGCCGAGGCCGATCAGGAGCTGATCTTCGATCCCGACCACGAAAGCAAATGGGCCCGCGCCCTCGCCGGTCTGGGCGTCGATCCGGCGCAGCTGTCGGGGCAGAGCGGCCGGGCCTGACCTAGGCCGAGCGCGCCTTCAGCGGGGCTGAGCCGTCGGCGAGAGATTCGTTGAGATAGACCTCGGCCTCCTGCGCCGGCAGCGCCGGTGCGTAGCCGAAGCCCTGACCGTAGTGGCACTGGGCGTCGAGCAGGAGGCTGGCGAGGCCGGCGTTCTCGACCCCTTCCGCCACCACCTCAAGCGACAGGTCGCGGCCCAGATTGACCACGGACTTGACGATCTTGGCCGAGCCTTCGTCCTTGTCCATCGTCAGAACGAAATAGCGGTCGATCTTCAGGGTATCGAACGGCAGCTTGGCCAGCCAGGTCAGCGACGAGAAACCGGTGCCGAAGTCGTCGAGCGCCAGCGAGGCCCCGGCGTTGCGCAGCTGGGTCAGGGTGTCGGCGGCGCGCGAGGTGTCGCGCATGATGTCGCCCTCGGTCACCTCGAGCTTCAGCGCGCCCTTGGGCAGACCGGAGTCGATGATGATCCGGGTGACGTCCTCGACCAGATTCGGTCGCTCGATCTCGCCGACCGAGAGGTTGACGCTGCAGAACAGGTGACCCGCCGTCGGGTGACGCCGGAGCCATTCGGCGAGCTGCCGCGACGCCGCCGTCATCATCAGCAGGCCCAGATCGTTCATCAGGCCCATCTCGTCGGCCAGTCCGAGGAACTCGTCCGGCGGCACCAGCCCGCGCTTGGGATGACGCCAGCGCGCCAGGGCCTCGAACCCCGCCACGGCACCCGTCCGCAGGTTCACGATCGGCTGATAGAAGGGCTCGATCTCGCCGCGAAGGAAGGCGTTGCGCAGATCGGATTCCAGCGCCAGCCGCGACAGGCTGTCGCTTTCCAGCGCCCGGCCGTAGGCGGCCACGCCCCCGCGGCCTGCGCCCTTGGCCTGCTCGACCGCCAGTTCGACCCGGCGTAGCAGCTCGGCAGGGTCAGCGGCGTCCGGGCCGCCCTCGGCTGTGGCCGAGCCGATCGAAACCGTCGGATAGATGTCGAAGCCGGCCACCCGCAGCGGCTGCTCCAGCGCCTCGCGCACCCGCTCTGCCACAGATCCGTTTCCGCGCAGGGCCAGAACAGCGAACTCGTCCTCTCCAATCCGCGCGGCGTTGGCGTCATGGGTGAAGGCGGCGTTCAGGCGAGAGCCCAGCGCCGCCAGAACCAGGTCGGCGCGCGCGTGGCCAAGCGCCTCGTTCAGGCGTCGCAGCCGGTCGACGTCGGCCACCACCAACTCATAGTCGCCGGGCTGGGTCAGGGTCTCTCCGGCCCGGCTCAGGAAGGTGCGACGGTCCAGCAGGCCGGTCAGGTGGTCGCGGTGGGACGCGGCGAACTTGGTCTCC
>DASRWP010000131.1:0-6358 GCA_035654535.1 Brevundimonas sp. | reverse complement strand
CGCGAGCTGGGCGTCACCGTCCCCCTGATCGGCTTCCCGCGCGGCTCGGCGGCGCTGGCCGAGCGCTACGCCGCCGAGTGCGACGTGCAGGCCGTGGCGCTCGACACCGCCTGCCCGCTTGAGGTCGGCCGCCGGGTGCAGGCGATCAAGCCCATCCAGGGCGCGCTCGATCCGCTGCTGTTGCGCGCCGGCGGACCGCTGCTGGACCGCCGCGTCGACCAGCTGCTCGAGGCTTGGGGGCAGGGCCCGTGGATCTTCAACCTCGGCCACGGCATCCTGCCCGACGTGCCGATCGCCCATGTCGAACAGGTGCTGAAGCGGATCGGCGCGCAATGACCACGCCCGGGAGCCAGCGGATCGCGGTCGTCCTGTTCAACCTCGGCGGGCCGGACGACCAGGCCAGCGTGCGGCCCTTCCTGTTCAACCTGTTCCGCGATCCGGCCATCATCGGCCTGCCTGATCCATTCCGGACCCTGCTGGCGCGACTGATCTCCAGCCGCCGGGAGAAGAGCGCCCAGGCCAACTACGCCCTGATGGGCGGGGGCTCACCCCTGCTGCCCGAGACCCACAAACAGGCCGAGGCGTTGGCGCAAGCCCTGTCCGACCGCCGGCCGGGCGACGAGGTCCGGACCTTCGTGGCCATGCGCTACTGGTCGCCGCTGACCGAGCAGACGGCGCGCGAGGTCGCGGCTTATGCGCCCGACAGGATCGTGCTGCTTCCGCTCTACCCCCAGTTTTCGACGACCACGACGCAGTCTTCGCTGAAGCTCTGGCACGCGGTCTATGACGGCCCGGGTCAGTCCAGCACGGTGTGCTGCTATCCGCAGGGCGACGGCTGGATCGCGGCCCAGGCCGAGGGCGTCCGGGCCCGGCTGGCCGAGGCGGGCGACCGCCCTGTCCGGGTTCTGTTCTCCGCCCACGGCATCCCCGAGAGCCTGATCGCGCGCAAAGGCGACCCCTATCAGGAGCAGGTCGAGGCCACCTGCGCCGCCCTCGCCACCGCCTGCGGGTTGAGCCGGCGTGGGGATGACTGGGACGTCTGCTACCAGAGCCGCGTCGGACCGATGAAATGGTTGGGTCCATCAACGCCGGAGGCCCTGCAGAAGGCGGCGGCGGACAGGGTCGGCGTGGTGGTCGCGCCGGTGGCCTTCGTCTCGGAGCATATCGAGACTCTCGTCGAGCTGGACATCGAATACGCCGAACTGGCCCACGAGCTCGGCATAGCGCCTTATTTGCGCAGCCCCGCCGTCGGCGTCGCCCCCGCCTTCATCGACATGCTGGCCCGGGCCGCCGATGAGGCCCTCGGTCGGGACGGCGTCGCGCCCTTCGGCCCCGGCTGTCAGGCTCGCTGGAAGGCCTGTCCGGCCCAGTGCGAGCGGAAGGCGGCCTGATGCTGTCGGTCGACGCGTTCGAGATCGTCCGTGGGCCGCACATCCTTGCGGTCATCGCATGGATGGCGGGGATGCTGTTCCTGCCTCGGCTCTACGCCTACGACGCCGAACAGGCGGGCAAGGCCGAGCCGCTGCGGGGCGAGATGCAGACCCTGCTGCGCCAGTGGCAGCGGCGGCTGCTGAAGATCATCATCAATCCGGCCATGTCGATGACGTGGATTTTCGGCGTCTGGATGATCCTCATCCACGTCTATGGCTTCGGCACAGGCTGGGGCTTCCTCGCCCAGCCGTGGATGGCGACCAAACTCCTGGCCGTCATCGCCCTCAGCGGCTGGCACGGCTTCCTGTCCGGCGAGCTGAAGCGCATCGCCGCCGGGACCTCCACCCGGACGGGCCGGTTCTGGCGCATGACGAACGAAATACCGTTCGTGATCGCGATCATGGCTGTGCTGTCGGTCACGACCCAGTGGACCTTCGGCTAGGCGCTTGCGCTTGACCTGACAGCCCGCGCGTGGTTTCGCTGCTCCCGAACCGTTCCTGGCAGCGCCGGGCGGTCCCTCTCTCCAGCGACGCCGATCGGATATCTCCCGTCGGAGCCCGTCGTTCCCCCTGCCGGCCGCGAGGCCAGACATCGTCAGCCCGATCCGGTCCCGCTGTTTTCGCGGGCGCCCGGCCGCGCATGTTCAAGAAGCTCCCATGACCGACGTCCAAGACACCGATCCCACCGCTCCCGAGACCGAGACGGCCGAAGGCGAACAGCCATCAACCGAGATGGCCGCGTCCGACCTGCCGATGGTCGATCAGGAGCAGGGCGACGACGAGGACGACGGCGAGCCGATCGTGCCGAACGGCCGCATCACCCTGCAGGAGCTGAACGACAAGACGCCCGAGGAGCTGGTCGCCTTCGCCGAGAGCCTCGAGATCGAGAACGCCGGCAACCTGCGCAAACAGGACCTGCTGTTCGCCATCCTGAAGACCCTCGCCGACGAAGAGGTCGAGATCATCGCCTCCGGCACGCTGGAGATTCTGCCCGACGGCTTCGGCTTCCTGCGCAGCCCGGACGTCAACTATCTTCCGGGTCCGGACGATGTTTATGTCTCGCCGTCCCAGATCCGCCGCTTCGGCCTGCGCTCGGGCGACACCATCCACGGCGCCGTCCGTGGTCCGAGAGAGGGTGAGCGCTATTTCGCCTTGCTCAAGGTCGACACGATCAATTTTGAGGACCCGGAAACGGTCAAGACCAAGGTCCTGTTCGACAACCTGACGCCGCTCTATCCGGAAGAGCGGCTGCACATGGAAATCCAGGATCCGACGCTGAAGGACCGTTCGGGCCGGGTCATCGACATCGTCGCCCCGCTCGGCAAAGGCCAGCGCTGCCTGATCGTGGCCCCGCCGCGGGTCGGCAAGACGGTCATGCTTCAGAACATCGCCAAGTCGATCGAGCGCAACCACCCCGAAGTGACCCTGATGGTGCTGCTGATCGACGAGCGCCCGGAAGAGGTCACCGACATGCAGCGCACGGTGAAGGGCGAGGTCATCGCCTCGACCTTCGACGAGCCGGCCACCCGCCACGTCGCCGTCGCCGAGATGGTGATCGAAAAGGCCAAGCGCCTGGTCGAGCACAAGAAGGACGTCGTCATCCTGCTGGACTCGATCACCCGTCTGGGCCGGGCCTACAACGCCACGGTGCCGTCGTCGGGCAAGGTGCTGACCGGCGGCGTCGACGCCAACGCCCTGCAGCGGCCAAAACGGTTCTTCGGCGCTGCGCGGAATGTGGAGCAGGGGGGGTCGCTGACCATCATCGCCACCGCCCTGATCGACACCGGCTCGCGGATGGACGAAGTCATCTTCGAAGAGTTCAAGGGCACCGGCAACTCCGAGATCGTGCTGGACCGCAAGGTCGCCGACAAGCGCATCTTCCCGGCCATCGACGTGCTCAAGTCCGGCACCCGCAAGGAGGAGCTGACCACGCCGAAGGATCAGCTGGCCAAGACCTATGTCCTGCGCCGCATCCTCAACCCGATGGGCCCGCAGGACGCGATCGAATTCCTCATCGACAAGCTGCGCCAGTCCAAGAACAATGCGGACTTCTTCCAGTCGATGAACACCTGACCGTCCGCACACGGAAGGTCGTGTTTCACGTGAAACATGGAGCGCCGTCATGAAGGTCAATGTCGAGGTCGAATGCACGCCGGCGGAGGCGCGGGCCTTCATGGGTCTGCCGAACGTCGAGCCCCTGAACGATCATCTCGTGGCCGAGATGAAGCGGCGGATGGACGAGAACATCGCCTCCATGCAGCCCGACGAGATCATGAAGACCTGGACCAGCTTTGGCCTTCAGGCCCAGGACCAGTTCCGCAGGCTGATGGAGACTGCGGTCGGCGGCGTTTCCAAGCCGTGACTCAAGTCTCCCCCCCATCTTCGATGGGGAGGGTGACCGCGAAGCGGTGGAGGGACAGTTTGTCCCAGGCGCCGGCGCCGCCCCCTCCGTCACGGCGCGAAGCAGCGCCGCGCCACATTCGCTTCGCGCCCAGGGAGGAGACGTATGTCTGACTCCATATTCGCCCTCGCGACGCCACCGGGACGGGGGGCCATCGCCATCCTCCGCCTCTCCGGCCCGGCGACCGACGGGGTGTTGGCCAGGATAGGCGCGCCCGGCCTGAACCCGCGGACGGCCAGCCTGCGGACTCTCGAACACGCGGGTCAGACCCTCGATCAGGCCCTCGTCCTGCGCTTCCCCGCGCCGCATTCCTACACCGGCGAGGACTGCGCCGAGCTGCACCTCCACGGGGGCCGGGCGGTGGTCGAGGCGGTGAGCGATGCGCTTCTGGCGCTCGGCCTCCGTCCCGCCGAGCCGGGCGAGTTCACCCGCCGGGCCTTCGAGAACGGTCGCATGGACCTGGCCCAAGCCGAGGCCGTCGCCGACCTGATCGACGCGGAGACCGGGGCGCAGGCGGCGCAGGCGCTGGGCCAGCTCGACGGCGCCTTGAGCCGCGCTTACGCCGGCTTCCGCCGCGATCTGCTCAAGGCGTTGGCGCTCGTCGAGGCGGAGATCGACTTCCCCGATGAGGACGTGCCGGACAATCTCGCCCGCACCGCCGGTCCGGTGCTGGACAGCCTGATAGCCGACCTGCGCGCCGCCCTGTCCGACGCCGACCGTGGCGAGCGGGTGCGGGAGGGCTACCGCATCGTCCTGATCGGCGAGACCAACGCCGGCAAATCCTCGCTGTTCAACGCCCTGATCGCCCGTGAGGCGGCCATCGTCACCCCGATCGCCGGGACCACGCGCGACGTGCTCGACGCCCAACTGGTGATCGGGGGCTATGCCGTGACCTTGTCCGACACCGCGGGGCTGCGCGAGGCCGGCGACGTGGTCGAGGCCGAGGGCGTCCGCCGCGCCCGGGCGCGAGCCGAGCAGGCCGACCTGCGCCTGTGGGTCATGGCGCCGGGAGATCCAGACGGCGACGCCGCCGCGTTCGTCCGGCCCGACGACCTGCTGGTGCTGACCAAGACCGATATCGACCGCGCGGCGCCGCCGTCGGACCGTGAAGCGCTGGCAGTGTCGGCGACGACGGGCGAGGGGCTGACCTCCCTGCATGACTGGATCGCCGCCCGGCTGGCGCGGGATCTGTCGGGGGCCGACTTCCCGGCCGTCACCCGTGAGCGCCACCGCCGCCGTCTCACCGAGGCGCTGACGGCGGTTGAAGCGGGCCGCCGCGCCCTCGACATTGCGCCCGAGATGGCCGGCGACGACCTGCGCCGCGCCTCCGACGCCCTCAGCCGCGTCACGGGGAACATCGGGGTCGAGGATATCCTCGGCGAGGTGTTCTCGTCCTTCTGCATAGGGAAGTAGGCGCGGCCCCCCTCCGGCACGGCGCAGGCGCGCCGCGCCACCTCCCCCCGGAGTGGGGCGGAGACAGAACCCGCGTCTCCTCCCCGCTGTGCGGGGAGGGGGACCCCGAAGGGGTGGAGGGGCGCCCGCGGCCACAGCCCCGGTGGCTTTTTCGGCCGTCTTCCCCTATGTCCCCGCTCCCATGCTGAACTTCGATGTCATCGTCATCGGCGGCGGTCACGCCGGCTGCGAGGCCGCGGCGGCGTCCGCGCGCGCAGGCGCGGCGACCCTGCTGCTGACCCAGAAGCTCGAGACGATCGGCGAGATGTCGTGCAACCCGGCCATCGGCGGCTTGGGCAAGGGGCATCTGGTGCGCGAGATCGACGCCATGGACGGCCTGATGGGCCGCCTCGGCGACAGGGCCGGCATCCAGTTCCGACTGCTGAACCGTTCCAAGGGCGCGGCGGTGCAGGGTCCGCGCAGCCAGATCGACCGTCGACTGTACCGCGAGGCCATGCAGGCCGAACTGTCGCAGACGCCGAACCTGACCCTGATGGCCGGCACGGCGGAGAGCCTCATCCTCGCTGGAAGCCGGGTTGTCGGCGTTGTCACCGGGGAGGGGGCGGAACTCCGGGCCGGCGCCGTGGTCCTGACGACCGGCACGTTCCTGAACGGCGTGATCCACAAGGGTGACCAGCGCATCCCGGCCGGCCGGCACGGCGAGGCGCCTTCAACCAGTCTGGCGGCCGACCTCTATGGCGCCGGCCTGAAGATGGGGCGGCTGAAGACCGGCACGCCCGCGCGCCTCGACGGCCGCACCATCGCCTGGGACGGGCTGGAGATGCAGCAGGCCGACGCCGAGCCCGTGCCGTTCAGCTTCCTGACCGACCGGATCGACGTGCCCCAGATCGCCTGCGGGGTCACGCATACGACGCCCGAGACCCACCGCATCATCGCCGAAAACCTCGGGGACAGCGCCGTCTACGGTGGCCACCTGTCCGGCCGCGGGCCGCGCTATTGCCCGTCCATCGAGGACAAGGTGGTGCGGTTCGCCGACAAGACCTCGCACCAGATATTCCTCGAGCCGGAGGGTCTGGATGACCCGACGGTCTATCCGAACGGCATCTCGACCTCG
>DASRWP010000130.1:0-5259 GCA_035654535.1 Brevundimonas sp. | reverse complement strand
CGGGGCCAGCCCCAATCTGGCCGGCGCCTATGAGCTCGACGCCAGCCTGATGGACGGGACGACGCGCGAGGCGGGGGCCGTGGCGGCGCTGCAGGGCTTCCGCAACCCGATCCGCGTCGCCCGCGCCGTGATGCAGCACACCCCGCACGTCATGCTGGCCGGCGAGGGCGCGGCCCTGTTCGCCGCCGAGCACGCGCTTGAAGCCATCGGCGACGAGCCGGCCTGGTTCACACAGGCCGGGCAGAGCGACGACAACCATCCCCCCGGCCATCGCCTCGCCCACGGCACCGTCGGCTGCTGCGCCCTCGACCGCGAGGGCCGTCTGGCCGCCGCAACCTCGACCGCGGGCGTGTTCGGCAAGATGCCGGGTCGGGTCGGCGACACGCCCATTCCCGGGGCGGGAAGCTGGGCCGACGGCAGGGTCGCCGTCTCGGGCACGGGCCAGGGCGAATACTTCGTCCGCACGGTCGCCTGCGCGCAGGTCGGCTGGCGGGTCGGGGCGGGCCAGTCCCTGGCCGAGGCGGCGCAGGCGGTGATCGATGACATCGGCGGCATGGGCGGCGACGGCGGCCTGATCTCGCTGGACCGCGAGGGGAACCTCGCGGCCCCGTTCAACAGTCAGGGCATGAAACGCGCCTGGCTGACCGCGTCCGGCGAGATCGGGGTCGAGGTTTTCGGCCGCTGAACCGCGGTTCATCCGTCGTTCACGGCAACGCTGGCTTAAGCGTCACAGTAGAACGAATGGACCTGCCGATGAGACCGATATTCGCCGCCGCCGCCGCGGCCCTGCTGATCGCCACAGCCGCCTGCGCCCCCGTCGTGCAGGGCGGGCCGCCGATCGACCTTCCCGCATCGCTTCAGGACACGGCGCGGATCGGCTCCGTCACCGTCTCCAGCAACTGGCTCGACGCGGAGGAGGACTTCTCCGACACCTTCTCGGAGGAGGTGGGCGAGGAGCTGGGACGCTGCATGCAGGGAGCCCGCCCGATCGACGTCCGCATCCATGTGGAGCGCCTGGATCGCGCCGGACGGGCCGAGGTGCTGCTCAATGGCGAGGGCATGCACACCCTCTCCGGCACGGTCGAGTTCGTTGATCCGGAGCGCGGCGGCGCCGTCGTCGGCCGCTTCCCCGTCACCGTCGCGACCAGCGCGGGCGGGCGGCTGGCCGGTCTTGTCGGCGACCGCCAGATGATGGTCTCGGAGGAGTTCGGCCGCTCCTTGTGCGAACAGGCCTTCGGCCGCAATCCGCGCCGGCCCGGCCCGCACAACGCGACGCGCGGCTGAGCCGGGTCGGGACGCCGGAAGGGTCGGGAGTGTCGACGCCCCAGAAAGGCGCGGATCCGACCCCGAACGCGACGAACCGGAGCGGCGACGGACAGCGTCCATCGTCGGGTTGAGGCGCCGGTCCGGGCGGCGTGCAAGCCGGCGTCCGGGCGGGCGGTGAGCGGCGATGTCAAAGACCGGTCCCGGCCTGCGCCGGGATGACGAGGACGGGCCGGGCCCTGCGCCCGCATAAGGCCGCATTATACCACCGCCCGCAGGACCGCCGGCCAAAGCGCGGGATGCGGCGCGGGATGCGGCGCGGGCGGGCGGGGTCGGGAAGGCCGGACCGGGACGCGCAGGGTCGGGAAGACAGGGGTCGGGAGTGTCGCCCCCGACCCGCCATCCGGGCCCGCCCGCGCCTGTGCAAAACAGAACAAATCACGAACATGGCGCTTGCAGCCCTGCAACCGACGGCGCTAGACCGGTCCCCGGGTCGGTCGTCAGTCTGTTCGTGGAGCCCTCGCCATGCCGCCCCTTCCGCTCGCCCGATCCGAAGCGCAGACCCCAAGTCGGAGCATTGGCCCGCGCCCGGCCCCGGCGCCCGCCGCCACCGCCCGCGAAACCGCCGCCAAAGACGCCGACCGCATCGCCGCCTGCCTGCTGGAGGCCCTGGCCGGGCTCGACCTGACCAGCGCCGACGGCCGCGCCGGCATCCGCACCCTCCTGTCCGAAATCGACCGCCTGTCCCCCGGCGCCATCCTGCAGCAGGCGGCGGCGATCGAGCTGCGGCGGGCGGGGTGGAGGGCGGGGAGCGCCCGTGGTGAGGCCCCATACGCGGGACGCTGACACCTTGGCTCCGGCATCCCGCGCTCAGGCAGCGAGGCCCCGCGCGGCGAGCGATAGCGCCTCCTGCCAACCATGACCCGCCGCAATCCGGACCGCTACACCGCCGCCGACTGGAAGTTCGCGGGCCACACCGTCGGCGCGATCCTCGCCAACCGCTGGCTGGTCTATACCGAGTGCGACCTGTGCGAACTGCGCATCCGCGCCGACCTGAAACGCATCGCCCGCGAGCGGGGGACGGGGTTCGTCCTGTGGGGGCGGAGCACCACCTGCCGGAGAATGGGCTGCCCGGGGCGGGTTACGTTCTGGGTGCGGCCGCATGGGGCGAGCGGGGATGTGGCGATGACGTGAGGGGACGCGCGCGTCCAACTGGGCTGTTTACGCCGAGTTTAAGCCTGGGCTGTACGTCTGGCTGATGCGCGCGATTTTCGCCCTCGTCCTGGCTCTGCTGATCGCCACGCCCGTTGTCGCAGGCGACCTCACCGTCCGTGTTCGCGACGCCGCGGGCCAACCGGTACGCGACGCCGTCGTGACCGTGCACCCTGCGGCTGGGATCCCTGACCGCCCGATCCGCTTCCCGTGGCAAATGCGGGTGATCCAGCAGGACGTTCAGTTCCAGCCGCATGTGCTGATCGTACCAAAGGGCGCTACGGTCACCTTCCCGAACCTCGATCGGATGCGGCACCACGTCTATTCGTTCTCCCGCGGCAACAGGTTCGAGATCGAGCTGTTCGGGCGCGACCAGACCCGCTCGCACGCCTTCAACTCCGTCGGCGTGGCCGCCATCGGGTGCAATATCCACGACCAGATGCTGGCCTACATCAAGGTGGTGGATACGCCTTGGGCGGCCAAGACCCCCTCCACCGGAGACATTGTGCTCCGAAACATCCCCACAGGCGGGGCGACCCTGACGGTGTGGCACCCACGTTTGGCTGTGCGCGCGAATGAGACCTCGCGCGTCATCACGGTCGGCGCCGCGGCGGGCCGCCAAACGGTGACCGGAGACTTCTCGGGCCGAGCGGCGGTGCGATGAAGTTCCGCCGGCTGCGGACCCGGCTCGCCGTGCTCTACATGGGGCTCTTCGGTTTCGCCTTGCTGCTGGTGGCCATTGCCGTCCTCACCGCCGTGAGCGGAAGCGCACGCAAGGTGGTACAGGACGAACTGACCGCGTCGGGTGCGGTCTATGGTCAAATCTGGACCGCGCGATCGAACCAGTTGGGACAGAGTGCCTCCGTGCTGGCCCAGGATTATGGGTTCCGCGAGGCCGTGGCGACTGCAGACGAGGCGACGATCCGCTCAGCACTGGACAACCTCCGGGCCCGGCAAGGCGTCGATGGAGCGCTGCTGCTGGGCGCCGGGGGCGATCTCACCGCCGTCGGGGCGGCGCTGGGCGACGCTGAAGCCGACGCCCTGTGGGCGGGACTCGAGAAGGGCGTCCATGCCGGGGTGATCAATCTGGAGGGACAGCCATTCCAGGCGGTCGCCGCGCCGATCATGGCGCCCGTACTGATCGGCTGGGTCGTCTTCGTCGAGCGGCTGGACGAGACGCAGATGCGCAATCTTGAACAGCTGTCCGCCATTCCCCTGTCGGCCTCGGTCGTGACGCGCACTGAGTCAGGATGGGGCGATGCGTCCGGGCGCGCGCCGGCGCCAGACGCAATGATCGAATCCTGGCTGACCGTAAGTCGCGCAACGCCCGTGACGATCCGATCCGAGGGTGGTGAGGCGATGGTGCTGACCAAGCCCCTACCTGCGTTCGACGGCCAGAGCCCAGCGGTGCTGGTCCTGACCTATCCGTTGAAGGCGGCGATGAAACCCTACCAAGGTCTGTTCATCGTCCTCGGCCTGATCGCGCTTGCTGGCTTCGCGATCATCGCCCTCGGGAGCTTCATGCTGGCGCGGGGGGTAACGCGGCCCATCGCGGCGCTGGACGAAGGCGTCCAGCGCCTGCGCCAAGGTCTGGACGCCCGGGTCGCTGTAGTCTCGGAGGATGAGATCGGGCGGTTGGCCGAGAGTTTCAACACCATGGCTGGCGACATCCGCGACCGCGAGGCGCGGCTCATGCACATGGCATTACACGATCAGGAGACGGGCCTTCCGAACCGGCTGTGGCTGGAGCAGCGCGCCGCCGACCATAGCGGGTTCGTGGTGCTGGTAGGCGTCAACCGCTTCGAGATCGTCCGCAACGCCATCGGCTACGACGCCATGGCCGAGATGATGACAGCGCTGGGCTCGCGTCTCACAGGGCTTGCCGACCACGCGCCCGTGGCACGGGTCGGAGCTGGCGCCCTGGGGTTGCTGATCGACACCGAGGACCAGAACGCGGCGGTCTCGCGAGCCCAAAGCCTTTGCATCGCGGCCGAGACGCCCTTGCGGGTCAGCGACGCGACTGTGGATGTCAATCTATCGGCCGGAGTTAGCCCGTGCACTGAGCCGCACTCCCACCTCGGGTCGGCGGTCGACCGGGCGGCAATCGCTCTGGATCAGGCGCGCGCCGCGCGAGTCCGCGTAGCGGCCTTTGACGCGGTGGCCTATGGCGATCCGGGTGGCAATCTCTCCCTAGTCAGCGACCTGCTGGCAGGACTGAAAACCGGCGAGGTTTGGCTGGCCTATCAGCCCAAATACGACCTTCGCAGTGGCGCGATCACCGCTGTCGAGGCACTCATGCGATGGCGCCATCCCGACCGGGGGGTCGTGTCACCTGACCTGTTTATCGGCATGGCGGAGGAAACCGGCCAAATTCGCAGCGTGACCGAATGGTGCCTTAACCGGGCCATCGCCGACCAGCGGACCCTGGCCGAAGCAAAGCGACCAATGCCGATCTCGATCAATATTTCGGGCCGTCTTTTGTCGGACGAAAACTTCGCCGACTTCGCCCTTGGGGCCATCTCGAGGGCCGGAGCCGACCTTTGCTTCGAGATCACCGAAACGGCAGTGATCGACAACCCCGACATGGCCTTGCGTATTGTCGAGCGGTTCGCCGCGGCCGGCGTAGCGGTGTCAATCGACGACTACGGCTCAGGCTTGTCATCGCTGGCGTATCTGAAGCAGATCCGGGCCGATGAACTGAAAATCGACAAGAGTTTCATCCTGACGCTCGACACCTCGGCCAAGGACGCGCTGCTGGTCAAGTCAACCATCGACCTCGCGCAC
>DASRWP010000129.1:0-4787 GCA_035654535.1 Brevundimonas sp. | reverse complement strand
CCGCCCGACCGGGCGCCTTCCTGACCTCGGGTTCCGCCGAAGGCCGCATCCGCCTGACCGACGGCGACGGCGGCGAGACCGCCATTCTCGACGTCACCGGGCGCAACGTCCGCCTGGTCGGATCGAGTTGGGTGATCCGGACACTGGACCTGAACGGCCGCGGCACCCTCGCCCGCCTCCCCTTCACCCTGACGACGGACATCGGCGGCGCCACACCTGTCTCGTTCAGCGGCGGTGGAGTCTATTCGCGCAAGGGCCGCGGCCATTCGGTTCTGCTGGAGGGTTCGGGCCGGGTGCGCGAGGTCGCTTTTACGACCCGCAACCCGGCGGTGATCGCCCTGAACGGCGACGGCAGGGTTGTCCGGGTGGATCTGGGCGTTGGCGGCGGGGTGCTGACGGGCGAGCTGCGTCAGGACTCACGGGCTGCGGTCATCGACGCCAATCTTAGCCGTGTGGACCTCGGCGCCCTTGCGCCCGACCTTCGCGGCGCGGTCACGGGCAGGCTGTCGCTGCGGGGCGCAGGCGACGACCTGTCCGGGTCGGCCAACCTGGCTTTCGAGGGCATCCGCAGCGTCGACGCGCCCCGCGAACTCGCCGTCGACGGGACGCTGGAGGCCGCTCTGGTCAATGACCGCCTGCGGATTCAGGCCCGGGCCGTCGATAACAACGCGGTTCAGGCCACGGCGGACGTGACCCTGCCGGTAGACTCCTCGGCGGCGCCTCTCCGGCTCGCCATCGTGCGGACGCGCCCCATGTCCGGGGACATCTCCATCCAGGGTCAGATCCAGCCGATCTGGGACCTGCTGGCGGGCGGAGAACGCTCGCTGTCCGGTCAGGTGAACGGCCGCGCCACGCTGGCCGGCACGCTCGCCGACCCCCGGATCAACGGCCGACTGGACCTGCAACAGGGCGCCTTCCGCGACAGCGCCACCGGCGTACGGCTGCAGGATGTCACCCTCGCCAGTCGTTTCGACGACACCACCGGTGTGATCGAAAGCTTCAGCGCGGTGGACGGGTCCGGCGGCTCCATCACCGGCAACGGCCGCATCGGCCTGAGAGAGGGATCCGGCTCAAGCTTCCAGCTCCTGCTGAACCGCTTCAAGATCATCGACAACGACATCGCCGAGGCCAAGGCGTCCGGCCCGCTGACCGTCACCCGCGCCACTGACGGCAACATCATGCTGAGCGGTCGCATGGACATTGACGAGGCGCGGATCGAGGCCAATCCCCCCGGTTCCAACGGCATCGTCCGCATGGACGTCGTCGAGATCAACAAACCGGGGGGCGATGCGCCCGAGCGCGAAGATCGGCGCTCACGGGGTCTGCAGATCGGTCTCGACATCGCCCTTAACTCACCGGGCGGTGATGTGCGCGTTGTCGGGCGCGGCCTGAATGTCGAGATGGATCTGAACGCCCGGGTGAGGGGCACGATCAGCCAGCCGATCCTGACCGGAACGGCGCGCGTCGTGCGCGGCGACTATGATTTCGCGGGTAAACGCTTCGTCTTCGACGAGCGCGGAACGGTCACCCTGTCGACCAATCCGGAGCAGATCCGGCTCAACCTCCAGGCCACGCGGGACGATCCCGCCCTGACGGCCACCATCCGGGTCACCGGCACGGCCGCCCGGCCGGAAATCGCCCTGACCTCGGCCCCTGCCTTGCCGCAGGACGAAATCCTGTCGCAGGTGCTGTTCGGGCGCTCGGCCTCCCAGCTTTCCGGGTTCGAGGCGGCCCAGCTGGCAGCGGGCGTGGCCGCACTGGCCGGCGGCGGCGGATTCGACGTGATCGGGAATCTGCGGGAGCTGGCCGGTCTGGACCGGCTGTCATTCGGCGGAGAGGCGTCCGGCCTGACGGTGGCGGGCGGCCGCTATATCACCGACGACGTGTACATCGAGATCATCGGCGGCGGAGAGAACGGCGCGGCCGTGAACGTCGAGTGGCAGGTGCGCCGCAACCTGACGGTCAGCTCCAAGTTCGGCGGACAGGGCGAGGCCAGCCTGTCGATCCGCTGGCGCCGCGCGACGCGGCAGCCGGGCACCGGTCGCGAGGACCGGCGCCCGAACCGCTAGTGCGTCTCAGTAGGTCTGGGCGGCTTCGAAGCGCAGCTGATCCAGCTTGCGCGCGCCGCGGATGCCGGTGATGTGCAGCACCAGCTGGACGACCATGACGACGAAGCCGATCGCGATCTGCCACATGGGCGAGCGGGCCGCCTCGGGCACGTCCTGCTGTCCAGTCATCATCAGGCCGAGAACGCCCGACACCAGACCGAAAGCCACCAGAATGGCGAAGATGATCGGGATGACGATGCCGGGCTTGGTCCACTGCACAAATCCGAGGACGAGCTGAATCACCACGAGAGCGATGGACATCCAGAGCGCCGCCTGGGCCATCATGCCGGCCATCCCGGCCGCCTCAGGGCCCTCCGCCGAGGCCTGCGCCACCGCAGCCGCCATTGCCGCCTGACCTGCGGTGAGCAGGTAGGCGATGCCGACCAGTCCCCAGATCACGCCCAGAAAAATGGCGATGGCGCTGGCGCGCGCGGCGTCCCGGGCCTCGGCTTCGTTGGTGATCGGCGCCGTCGGATTCAGCGCACGCATTATGTCGGTCATGTAGATTCGCCTCCCTGTATGTGGCCGGAGCCTAGCGCGCCGCCTGCCTGCTGGGAACGGGTGAGTCCTCGCCTTCACCTTTGCCGCGGGCGCGGCTAGGGTCCGGACGCATGCGAATTCTGCCGTCCGATCAGCTCGTGCTCGACCATGTCGCGGCGCGCGAGGCCGCCATAGTGGCCCGGGCCGTGGACTGGGCCGGCGTAAATTCGGGCAGCCGAAACAGGGACGGCTTGTCCACAATGCTGGACCGGCTGGAAGCCGAAGCCGACGGCCTGCCCGCATCCGTCGGGCGCGTTGCGACCGGAACCTCGACCGCGGTCACGGACGAGGGCTTGGTCCGGACCGAGTCGTTCGCCGACGCGCTGACCTTGAGCTGCCGTCCCGAAGCGCCGGTGCAGGTCGTAATGACCGGCCACTACGACACCGTCTTCCCGATCGAGAGCTCGTTCCAGGCTGTCCGTGTCCGCCCGGACGGCGCCCTGAACGGCCCCGGCATCGCCGACATGAAAGGCGGGATCAGCGTGATGCTGGCCGCGCTCGAGGCGTTCGAGACCCACCCCGAACGGGACCGCGTCGGCTGGACGGTGCTTCTCTCGCCGGACGAGGAAATCGGCTCGCCTGGCTCGGCCCCGCTGCTGGCGGCGCTCGGCGCGCGCGGCCACATCGGCATGACCTATGAGCCCTCCCTGCCCGACGGCTCCCTGGCCGGCGCTCGCAAGGGCAGCGGCAACTTCCACCTGATCGTAACAGGCCGCTCGGCCCACGCCGGGCGGGCCTTTCACGAAGGCGCAAACGCCGTCGCCGGGGCCGCGATCCTCGCCGCCCGGCTGCACAGCCTCAACGGTCAGCGCGAGGGCGTCACGGTCAATGTGGCCAAGATCAGCGGCGGCGGTCCGCTGAACGTCGTGGCGGACAACGCGGTGGTGCGGTTCAACGTCCGCGTCCCGGATCGCCAGGCGTCGGCATGGATGACCGAAGCCCTGACGGAGATCGCGGGCGAGCCGCCCTTCCCCGGCCTTTCACTATCCCTGCATGGCGGCATGACCCGCCCGCCCAAGCCGCTGGACTCCTCGCAGACGGCCCTGTTCGAGGCGGTGCGCGAGACGGGGGCCCTGTTGGGTCAAACCCTGTCGTGGAAGCCGTCCGGCGGCGTCTGCGAGGGCAATAATCTGCATGCCGCGGGCCTGCCCAACATCGACACCCTCGGCGTCGTCGGCGGCGACATCCATTCGGCTCAGGAGTTCGCCTGGCCCGCCAGCTTTGGCGAGCGCGCCCGCCTCAGCGCCTTGATCCTGTGCAAGGTCGCGTCGGGCGAGATCGACGCGTTGAAGCTGAAATCCCTGCGTCTGGAGACGATGTAACGCATGCTCGTTGTTCGCCCCGCCACGCCATCAGACCTCGATCATGTGCTGGAGCTGGCGATCCTCAGCGGTCCTGGCTTTACCAGCTTGCCGGAAGACCCGGATCAGCTGTCCGAACGGCTGGACCGGAGCCGGGACAGCTTTGCCGCCGCGATCCCGCCGCAAGAGCGCTGGTACACGCTGATGCTCGAGGAGACCGAGACCGGCGACGTTGACGGCATCGGCTCGGTCAAGGCGGCCGTCGGTCTGAACCGCCCGTTCTTCTCGTTCCGCATCTGCAACAACCGGCAGTCGTCGCCGTCGCTGGGTGTCACCCTCGACCAGAAGACACTGGTGATGGTCAACGAATGCACCGGCTGGAGCGAGGTCGGGTCCCTGTTCCTCAAGGCCGACCGGCGCAAGGGCGGGGCTGGCCGGCTGCTGAGCCAGTCGCGCTACATGCTGATCGGGGCCGAGCCCGAACTGTTCGCAGACACCGTGCTGGCTGAACTGAGGGGCGTCTTCACCCCCGACGGCGCCTGCCCCTTCTGGGACCACGTCGCGCACAAATTCTTCCCGATGGAGTTCGACGAGGCCGACCGCATGACCGGCTCAACTGACAAGCAGTTCATCCTCGATCTGTCGCCGCGCCATCCGATCTATATCGATCTGCTGCCCGAGGCGGCGCGGGCGGTGATCGGCAAGGTGCATCCGCAAGGCGTTCCGGCGATGGCGCTGCTGGAGTCTGAAGGGTTCCGGCCCAACGGGCTGGTCGATATCTTCGACGCCGGCCCGACGGTTTCGTGCGGGCGGGACAACATCCGGACGGTCCGGGACG
>DASRWP010000128.1:0-4349 GCA_035654535.1 Brevundimonas sp. | reverse complement strand
CGCCTCTCGGGAGGATGCCCGAATCGAGGTCGATCTCGACAGGGCCCGGTTGCTGGTCGACGAACTCAACGGGCTGCAAGGCCGGCTGGTCGCTACGCGGGCCGATGCGGTGGCGCTGGGCCGGGTGCTCGATCAGGCGGTGACGCTATACGAGCAGGCCTCGGATGTGCTCGGCGGCCTCGGGGCCTATGCCTTCCTGGCCGCCTCGACCAACCGCAACGACTCAGGCGCGCAGGGGTTCGAGGCCACGGTGCGGGAGCGGATGACCGCCATCGCCACGCCGACCATCTGGGTGACGCTGGAGGTGAACCAGCTGGAAGAGGCCGAGGTGGCGGCGGCGCTGGAAGCGCATCCGGCGGCGGCGCGCTGGGCCCCCTGGCTGCGTCGTGTCCGCGCGATGAAGCCCCACGAACTCTCCAGTGAGCTGGAGACCTTCCTCGCGGAACGCGGCCCGATCAGCGCCCAGTGGCCTCGCTTGTTTGACGAAACGCTGGCAGCGATGAAGGCGCCGGCCGGCGATGACCAGCTCACGCTGGCCGAGGCGCTGAACCGGCTGTCCGATCCCAAGCCGGACCGGCGAAAGGCCGCGGCCGAGGGCCTGAACGAGGCGCTGGGCGCGCGGGTCTCGACCATGGCGCTCGTGCTAAACACGGTCGCCGCCGACAAGGCGCTGGAAGACAAATGGCGTGGATTCAAGCGTCCTGCGGATGGGCGACACCTCGCCAATGAGGTGGACGGCGAATCCGTGGACGCGATGGCGGAAGCGGTAGCGGCCGCCTATCCGCGTCTGTCGCACCGCTACTATGCGCTCAAGGCGAGGGCGTTGGGAAAGCCGGTGCTGGATCAGTGGGACCGGAACGCGCCGCTGGTGACGACGACCCCCCGGTCGTTCGACTGGGCGCAGGGACGGGAACTGGTCCTGGCCAGCTTCGCCGATCTGGGTCCGGAATTCGCCGATCGCGCTGCCGGCTTCTTCGACAAGCCCTGGATCGATGGCCGGGCGCGTCCCGGAAAGCAGTCTGGAGCCTACGCTCATCCTGTGACCTCGGACCGGCATCCCTATGTGTTCCTGAACTGGATGGGCGAGCGGCGCGATGTCCTGACCCTCGCGCATGAACTCGGACATGGCGTGCACCAGACGCTGGCCGCACAGCAGGGCAGCCTGCTGGCCGACACGCCGCTGACGCTGGCCGAAACGGCTTCGATCTTCGCCGAGGGCCTGACGTTCGACCGCCTGCTGACGACCGCCCCGAAGGACGAGCAGCGGGGGCTGCTGGCCGGCCGCATCGAGGACGGACTCAACACGGTGGTGCGCCAGATCGCTTTCCACCGCTTCGAAACCCGGTTCCATGACGAGCGCGCGGCCGGGGAGGTTCCGGTCGAGCGGATCGGCGAACTGTGGCTGGAGGAGATGGGCGCTTCGCTGGGCCCGGCGGTGACGCTGAACCCGGGCTATGAGCACTGGTGGAGCTACGTCAGCCACTTCGTCCACTCGCCCTTCTACGTGTACGCCTATGCGTTCGGCGACCTGCTGGTAGCCGCGCTGATGGAGACGCGGGCCAAAGACCCCGACGCCTTCACGCCCCTGTATCGGGAGCTGCTGGCCGCCGGCGGGTCCAGGACCTACGTCGAGGCGCTGGCCCCGTTCGGCCTTAACCCGCGCGATCCCGCCTTCTGGACCATCGGCACGAAGCGGCTCGAGGGCCTGATCGACCAGTTCGAGGCGTTGGTCTGAGTTGACGCGGCGGCTCGACCGGGCAAGCGTCCTGGCATGCGTTTTCTGATCCTCGCCGCGACCGCCGTCCTCGCCGCTCCCGCCTTCGCACAGACTCCGGCCGCGCCATCGCCAGCCGTCCGGGCCATGGCCGCCGGCTACAAGGCCCTGACCGTCTGCAGCGCCCTGAATACCGCGCAGGCCGCGGGCGCCGAGCGGTCGGTGGAGAGCGTCGAGGCCAATGAGCTGGTCGGCATCTACCCCGAGCTGGATGGGCTAGTGCGGGAGATGCCGGCGTTGGTGACGCCCGGTCGGGTCGAGGTGGCGTGGGATCCGGCGATGCCGCCGCGGGCCGCGATCTGGGACAACGGCTGCACCATCATGCCGGTTGGCTGGAACGGCGTGCACGACGCTCCTCCTGCAGTCGCGCCGCCGCGCGATCCCGGCTTTCCAGTCGGCGAAGCGCCTGACCCGGCCGCGCTTGAAGCCGTCGTCCGGCGGGCGCGTGATGGCGGCTACGGCGCCGGCAGCAACACCACCGGCGTGGTGATCCTGCACAACGACCGGCTGGTGGCCGAGGACTATGCGCCGGGCTTCGGGCCTGACGTGCCACAGCGGACGTGGTCGGTGGCCAAGTCGCTGGCCGGGACGATCATCGGCGCTGCGGTCCAGCGCGGCGAGATCGACGTGAACGCGCCCGCCGCCATTTCGCACTGGAGCCGCCCGGGCGATCCGCGCGCGGCCATCACCCTCGATCAGCTGATGCGCATGTCGTCCGGCCTGACCAGCGATACGGCCGGCAATCGCACGGATGCTCTCTATTTCGGCGGTGTTGGCGTCGGGGAGCAGGCTCCGACCTGGCCGCTGACCGCGGCGCCCGGCTCGCGCTACCGCTACGCCAACAACGACACCCTGCTGGCGGTGCTGGCGATCGCGCCGACGTTCGAGCGCCATCCGCCCGAGGCGCTGTTCCACAGGCTGGGCATGAATGACACCTGGGCCGAACGGGACTGGCGCGGCGATTATGTGCTCTCCAGCCAGGTCTGGACTACCGCGCGGGATCTCGCCCGGTTCGGCCAGCTGTATCTGCACGACGGCGTCCGGAATGGAGAGCGCATCCTGCCCGAGGGCTGGCGCGACTATGTCTCGCGCCCGTCGGGGCCGCAGCCCGGCGGAGCACAGGGCTACGGGGCGACGCTCTGGCTGATGAACCGCTCGGAGGGCGTGCCCCCGGATGCGATCTCGGCCAACGGCAACCGCGGCCAGTACGTCGTCATCGTGCCGAGCCGCAACGTGGTCATCGTCCGCCGCGGCGAGGACCCGGCGGGCAAGC
Organism: Brevundimonas sp.; assembly: GCA_035654535.1. Lineage (GTDB taxonomy): Bacteria > Pseudomonadota > Alphaproteobacteria > Caulobacterales > Caulobacteraceae > Brevundimonas. The sequence continues at coordinate 1,302 of DASRWP010000128.1, read as the reverse complement.
CGTTCGATCATATCGCCTTCACCCGTGATGTGCTGGCCGCGCTGGACTGAGGAAAAGTCGCCAGCGTCTTGAGCCGGCGGCGCGCCCCGCTATAAGTCGGCGCGACCGACTCCTTCTGTTTTCCGGACACCGACATGGCCGACCCGCACCACGCTTCCGACGCCCACGCGCACGACGCCTATGTGCGCGGCTCGCAGGAAATCAGCGAGCAGCGGTCGACGTTCCACGCCTTCATCGGCATGGCCAAGTGGGGCTCGCTCTGGATCGCGGCGCTGCTGACCTTCCTGACGCTGTGGTTCCAGCCCGGCGGAAGCTTCTTCGGCGGCGCCATCGGCGGCGTCGTCCTGCTGGTCGCCGGGTGGTTCTTCCTGAAGTCGCCCAAGAAGAAGCACTGACCTGAGGCGCTAGCGCTCGCAACGCGGTTGCTTGCTGCGCGAGCGACCGTTGCTCGCTATCCCGGGCCGCTTTGACGCGGCCTCTGCGATCAGCCTAACGTTCCTGCGTCGAGAGAGGACGGAGGGATTCGCTTGGCTGTCGCCATCGCCGTGACCCGCGAACGCCGAGACGGCGAGACGCGCTGCGCCGTCACTCCGGATACGGTGAAGAAGTTTGTCGCCATGGGCGCCGCGGTGACCGTTGAGGCGGGCACGGGCGCAGGGGCGTCGATCCCCGACGCCGACTACGTCGCTGCGGGCGCGACAGTCGCCCCGGACACCAAGGCGGTGCTGTCGGGCGCGGACATCCTGTTGAAGGTGCGCGGACCGACGGCGCAGGAGACCAGCGCGCTGAAGCCGGGCGCTGTCGTCGTAGCCCTGCTCGACGCGTATCGCGACAAGGAAACGGTGACGGCGCTGGCCGGCGCGGGGGCGACCGCCTTCGCCATGGAGTTTATCCCGCGCATCTCCCGCGCGCAGGTGATGGACGCCTTGTCGTCGCAGGCCAACCTGGCCGGCTATCGCGCGGTGATCGAGGCGGCCCATGCCTACGGCAAGGGCTTTCCGATGATGATGACGGCGGCGGGCACCGTGGCGCCGGCCAAGGTCTTCGTAATGGGCGTGGGCGTTGCGGGCTTGCAGGCGATCGCCACGGCCCGACGGCTCGGAGCCGTGGTCACCGCCACGGACGTGCGGCCCGCCACCAAGGAGCAGGTCGAGTCGTTGGGGGCCAAATTCCTCGCCGTCGAGGACGAGGAGTTCAAGAACGCCCAGACGGCCGGCGGCTACGCCAAGCCCATGTCGCCCGAATACCAGGCCAAACAGGCGGTCCTGACCGGCGAACACATCAGGAAGCAGGACATCGTCA
>DASRWP010000127.1:0-3355 GCA_035654535.1 Brevundimonas sp. | reverse complement strand
CGCCGGAGGCGGCGGGGGCGGCGGGGGGGGCGGGGGCGGCGGGGGCGGGGGGGGGGGAGGTGGAGGCGCGATCGGCGGGGTGACGATGCCACCGCCGCCACCACTGCCGCCGCCGCCGCCGCCACAGGCGGCAAGAGGCGTCAGCGCTGCGGCGAGAAAGAGGGCTCGGGACGCCAGTCCCAATGCAACGCGGCTGCGCATTTCGTTTTCCGAACCAGGCCCCACGCCACCGTAAAGCGAAAAACGCGGGTTGTGCAATGCATACAAGCGCACCCCAGCCGGTAAACAAATCGCGAACAATCAGGGCTTACGGCCGCCGCTTTTTCGTGTGTCAGCCCGCCGGGACCGCGCCAGCCGGCGGAAGGTCAGGCAGCTCGAACTCCGGTGACGGCCCGGCCGGCCCCGTCGCGACGGCGGCCTGCGGATTCATCGCGGCCGTGGCTTCCAGGAAGGTCCCCGGCTTCATCGAGGGCTCCGGCGCCGTGGAAAGCCCGGCCACCCGGGCGAGGTCGGCAATGAAGCTGATGCAGTTGCGCCGACGCAGGTCATAGACGGAGCCCTCCGGCCCGTTCCACCAGTCCGCCCGCGCCCGCACCGCCCGATATGCGGCATCCGTGACCTTCAGCCGGAGATAGGGTTTGCCCTCGCCGACGTACCGGGCCTCAGGCGTCGCCACCACGCCCGCGCCACGCGCGAACAGAAGTTGGGGCCCTGGGTTTTTCGCCGTGAAACCCGCGGCCCAATCGACCGCACCGCCCGTGTCGTCCAGCGATCCTGACGCGTGGACGTAGGCGTGAGGGAACAGCAGCTCGCCGCCTCTGACGCGAGCGCCGGGGTGGGCGTAGAAGGTCAGGGTCACCTCGGCCAGCGCCGGGCCGGCCGCCATCGCCAGCAGCACTCCCGCCAGCAGGGCGCGTCTTATCTTGCCGAACATTCAACTCTCCGCGCCCCGCCTCATACTGGAGGACCGGGAGCGAACGTGCAAAGTCGGCGCGGGATGCCTCTCGACTGGACGCCGGACATCGGCCACCGTCGCGCCGCATCCGGGGCCTGCGTCCCGTCGCCGCAGCGAGCCCGCACGTGACCCTTGCAACCGCCGCCGCCGATCTCGCCATCCCGGAGTGGTGGCGCGGCGGAGTGATCTATCAGGTCTACCCGCGCAGCTTTCTCGACACCAACGGCGACGGCGTCGGCGACCTGCCCGGAGTGACAGCGCGCCTTGATCATATCGCCTCGCTGGGCGTGGACGGGGTGTGGCTGAGCCCATTCTTCACCTCGCCGATGAAGGATTTCGGCTACGACGTCGCCGACTATTGCGACGTGGACCCGGTGTTCGGGACGCTGTCCGACTTCGATGCGCTGGTCGCCCGCGCCCATGCGCTGGGTCTGAAGATCATCATCGATCTGGTGTTCGCCCACACGTCCGACCAGCACGCGTGGTTCGCCGAAAGCCGGCGGTCGCGCACGGGAGAGATGGCGGACTGGTACGTGTGGGCCGACGCCAGGCCGGACGGCTCGCCGCCGTCGAACTGGCAGTCGGTGTTCGCGGGCCCCGCCTGGACCTGGGACGCGCGCCGCGGCCAGTATTACATGCACAACTTCCTGCCCGAGCAGCCGCAGCTGAACCTGCATCGGCCCGAGGTGCAGGACGCCCTGCTGGAGGTCGTCCGTTTCTGGCTGGAGCGAGGCGTCGATGGATTTCGGCTCGACGCCATCAACTTCGCCATGCACGACCCCGCCCTGACCGACAATCCGGCGCTGCCGCCGGGCGGAAAGCGAACACGGCCGTTCGATTTCCAGGACAAACTCTACAACCAGTCGCATCCGGCCATCGTCGACTTCCTTGCCCGCCTGCGCCTCCTCACCGACAGCCACGGCGGCGCCTTCACCGTGGCCGAAGTCGTGGGTGAGCGCGCCGAAGCGGAGATGAAGGCATTCACCGCTGGCGATCACCGGCTCAACAGCGCTTACGGCTTTTTGTACCTCTATGCGCCGGCTCTCCGCGCTGCGCTGGTCCGGGAAGGCGCGGCGGCATGGGACGGTCGCGAGGGTCAGGGCTGGCCGTCCTGGACCTTCTCCAACCACGACGCGCCCAGAGCCGCGTCCCGATGGGCTGAGGGTCGCGACCCTCGGGCCTTCGCCGAAGTGGCCCTGTTGCTGCTGATGACGCTGCGCGGCAACGCCTTCATCTATCAGGGTGAGGAACTGGCCCTGCCGCAGGCCAATGTGCCGTTCGAGCGGCTGGTCGATCCCGAAGCGATCGCCAACTGGCCCCTGACGCTCGGACGGGACGGTGCCCGGACCCCGATGCCCTGGCGCGCGGACCGGCCCTTCGCCGGCTTCTCGACAGCGGAGCCGTGGCTACCAGTCGACCCCCGGCACGTCGCCCTGTCGGTGGAACGGCAGGAGCAGGATACCGCCTCCATGCTGCACGCGACCCGCCGTCTCGTCGCCCTGCGCAAATCGCATCCGGCGCTCATGCGTGGCGAGATGCGGCTTCTCGACAGCCTGGGCGAGGTGCTGTGCTTCGAGCGGGTGCTCGACAGCAGCCGGCTGCTGTGCGCCTTCAACCTCGGCCATGACCCGGCGCCCTGGCGTCGGCCGGACGACTTCGTCGTCATCGAGCAGGTCAATATGGGCGCCGCCACTCCCGGCCTGCTTCCACCGATGGCCGGGCTTCTGCTGGCGCCGGAGGGCGGGCGGGGCTAACGAAACGGGATGAGCGCGCAAGGTCCCGTCCTCGTCACCGGCTCCGCCGGTTTCATCGGTTTTCATACCGCCCGACGGCTGTTGGCGCGTGGCGAGATGGTAATCGGCGTTGACAACCTGAACAGCTATTACGACCCGGCGCTGAAGCAGGCGCGGCTGGACCAGCTGTTAGCGGACCCGAATTATGTGCACCACGCGCTCGACCTGGCCGACCGCGATGGTATGGCGGCGATGTTCGCGAGCCGCGCACCACGCCGGATCGTTCATCTGGGGGCGCAGGCGGGCATCCGTTACAGCGTCGAGAACCCCGAGAGCTACATCGACTCCAACGTCGTTGGCTTCCTGACGGTGCTGGAAGGGGCACGGGCGACGGCGGCCGAGCACCTGGTCTTCGCGTCCACCAGCTCGGTGTTCGGCGCCAACGCCGCCCTGCCCTTCTCGGTCCGGCAAGGCACAGCCCATCCGCTGAACGTCTATTCGGCCACCAAGTTGGCCAATGAAGCGATGGCGCACGCCTACGCATATATCTTCGGCATCCCCTGCACGGGTCTGCGGTTCTTCACCGTCTACGGTCCCTGGGGCCGGCCGGACATGGCGCTGTTCAAGTTCACACGCGCGATCCTCGAAGGCCGGCCGATAGACGTCT
>DASRWP010000126.1:0-9497 GCA_035654535.1 Brevundimonas sp. | reverse complement strand
CAGGATAATCCCCAAGGGTTAGGCGATCACGGGTAGGCGGGCAAGCGGCGGGCCTGTCGTCTCTCCCCCTTCATGCGGGAGGGGGACCGCGCAGCGGTGGAGGGGGCGAAGCCGGGGACCGCCTTCACTTCCTTCGCCCCTTGCGGGAGAAGGTGGCCGAGCGAAGCGAGGTCGGATGAGGGGTCGCGCGGTGGGCTCCCGTCGACCCCTCATCCGTCGGCCTTCGGCCGCCACCTTCTCCCGCAGGGGGAGAAGGGCCATCTTCCCCCATGCCCCGCACCCTGCACATCGACTTCGTCTCCGACATCGTCTGCCCCTGGTGCGTCGTCGGCCTCGGCGGCCTGACCGAGGCGCTGGACCGGCTCAGGGCCGAGGGCATCGAGGCCGATATCCACTTCCAGCCGTTCGAGCTGAACCCGCGGATGCCGCCCGAGGGCGAGAACATCGTCGACCACATCGGCCGCAAATACGGCTCGACCCCGGAACAGTCGGCGGCCAACCGGGCCATGATCACCCAACGCGCCGCCGAGGCCATGCCCGGCTTCGAGATGCGCATGGGCCCCGACAGCCGCATCTGGAACACCTTCGACGCCCACCGCCTGCTGCACTGGGCGGGAACGGTCGGGATGGCCGAACAGCTGGCTTTGAAGACCGCCCTGTTCACCGCCCACTTCACCGGTGGCCGGACGATGACGGACCCCGCCGTGCTGGCCGATGCGGCGGCGGCGGCGGGGCTGGACCGCGCAAAGGCGGTCGAGGTTCTGGCCGACGACCTCCACGCCGCCGAGGTGCGGGCGGCGGAGGCGCTGTGGGTCTCGCGCGGGATCACCGGCGTGCCCGCCGTGGTGGTGGAGGGGAAGTGGCTGATCTCGGGCGGTCAGCCGGCGGGGGTGTTCGAGGAGGCGTTGCGGGGGATGGCGGGGGAGGGGTGACTCAGGCCGTCGTCGCCAGCCTCGGTCCCAAGACCCGCTCCAGACTGACCATGGCTCTCACCATGAAGGTGATCATTTCCGGCCACTGATCCTGATCGAAGACGTCGGCGGGCCGCTCGATCTTGATCCGGCAGGCCCGGCGGTCGTCGAGCCTTTCCCACTCCAAGCGCTGCCCCACTTGCGCCGCGATAGCCTCGCGATCCGCGTAGAGGCGGTCGAATAGCGCTTCGTTTTCGACCTTGTCGCCCCGATCGATGTACAGTTCGGCACGCGCATAGCGTTGGGTCACCCCGAAATTGAAGCCGACCCCCCGGAGGCCCGATCCGGCGCTGATCCAGCTCTCTCTGCCCGGCGAGATATTCTGATAGAGCTTGGACTCGCTGGCATTCATCGCCCGAATGATCTCCATCCAGAACCGCCGCCGGATAGGATGTCGACGCGCTTCGGTCTCCAGTCCTGCGACCTCGTCTTTGGCCTTGTCGGCGAGCCCGATGGTGAATTCCTCGGTGTCCTTGACCGGGATGATCTGTTCGACGTTGAGGAACAACTCGTTGCCCATGGCGAACGGTGTGGCGCGGAAGCACTGGATGCGCACCCGAAAGTTGCTGAGCCACAGGACGGTCGAGGTGACTTCCTTGCGGAAGTTCGCCGCCACGAGAATGATCCGCTGGCTGACGCCCTTGTTCAGGATCAGCTCGTCGTAGTCCTCGTCAAAAAAGGTGGAGAGGGACTCGTCGGCGGATTTTGCCTCGCCACCGCGCAACAGGTAATCCTGATAGATGGCGCGGATTTCGTCCTTGGTCAGCGCCGCGCAGTACGAAGCGTACTTCAGCGCCTGCCACGTGACATCTCGCCCGGTGTCGTCGAGCTTGTTCTCGATTATGACGAGGGAGCCCTGCTTATCGAGCGCGAGGAGGTCCAGCCGTTCGCTCGTGTCCGAGAAGCCGGAAAACTCCTTCTGGATTATGAGGAGATCCTCGCCGAGCGCGGACGGCTGCTGGGCAATCCATTCCTGGAGGTGCGCCCGTTCGCGGAATCCGAGCTCCTTAAACGACATCTGTTGGAGAGCTTGGATGGTGTTTTTGGCGCGATCGATCCGATACATGGCCGCGACCTTAGTCCTGTGAATGCTCGCTCAGCTAGTGTTGGTTGCCAATCGCCGATGTTTGCTGCGTCGGGGCGGCGTCTTAGTCAAACAGGTCGCCTTGATCCCGAACGGCTTGACGTAGTTCGCCTAAACGAACCGCCAGGGTATCGTCGGCCAGCGGGGGCGCTAACGCCACGTCGTTGAATTCCAGCACTCTCAGGACGCGACAATTCCTCGGCTGTTCCGGCCGACCTTGGTATGCCCACTGCACCTTCATAGTGTCGATGATGTGGGTGCTAATTGCTTCACGCCCCACAAGGCCCCAGAAGTCCTCGTCCTCAATCCGAAAACAGCGATCTCGGCCTTGATGGTCGCGCCCTTTCCACTGACGCGCACGGTCGTCTCGATCCCAATTGGGAGATGTGACCCTAAGAACGGCAGTTGTCACGAACCACAGATCGTCAGCTTCTTCCGGCGGGGGCAACGTCGAATGATGCTCTGGAAACTGGTCGCGATTGACTGGGAAGATCGGTCGCTCGTCGAAGCCAAGTCCACGAATCTGAGGAGTTACCGCGCAACTTTCGTAGAAGGCGTTTTTTGCTTCGTATGCTGCTCGAAAACGAGCTTTGTCGAGGCCTTGGTGAACAAGCTCGCGGTTCGGTCTCGAAAGAAACGACTTCACCGACTCGCAAACGATTGTGCCGACCACCTTCTGCTCAGGACCCTCCTCTGGTCCATCTCCGGCCTCTGTGTGCTGCGCTAACAGATTCCTTGCAGTTGTTCCGGCGTTCTCGGCCCAGTAGGCAGGCTCGTGCCCTGTCAGGCCTTTGATGAAAGCTTGGCCAATGTCGCTTTCGGTAAAGGTCCAAATAATTCCCCAGCCGCCCAGCACTACCAATCCGAGGCGAGTGAGGAATGACCCTTCGGCAGGGGGTAGCACCAGAATCTGGAACTGCAGTTGCCCTTCGAAAAGCTCTTCGTTTAGCGCACGAATGATCGCGCGTGTTTGCTCCGACGTGGAAACAAAGGTCGAGAGCGGAAGCTCGTGACCCGGCACATCAAAGTGAATCGGGATGACGTCTATGACAGCCCCCAAGCGCACTGCTTCACATGCGACAGTGCATTCAAGCTAAGCAGCTAGCGACGGCAACTTTCCCTTGACCAAAAGACTTGTCAACATCCCGTAGAAGTTGAGGGTCCGCTGATAGTCGGCGTCACCTCACACCTTCACCTCGATGGCCCCGCCCCGGCCCTGAACTTCGCGCTCATCCCCGCCATCTCGGCCTCGGCCTCCGCCAGCGACCCCCCCCCCGCGTCATTCTGCGCCTGCGCATCCCTGCGGATGTCCTGGCTGATCTTCATCGAGCAGAATTTCGGGCCGCACATGCTGCAGAAGTGGGCGGTCTTGTGGCCTCGGTCGAGCCGCCCTCCCACCCGACACTCCCGCCCCCGATACTCCCGCCCCGTCCCGCCCCAACCCTGTCTTCCCGACCCCGCGCGCCGCGGCCGGCCCCGGCTTTATTCCTGGCGCCCGCTCCCGCCGGGTTAGAATGGCCCTCGCGCAGGTCTGAAAGCCCGGCGCACCTGCGTCCGGTCTTTGACAATCCGTATCGGTCCCGCCGTCCTGACAGGCCGGATCGCGCGTGAACCTCGCAAACCAGCGACACGGCCTGAGGGTCGAGAGTGTCGCTTTCCGGCGGTTTTTCGGGGTCGGGCCGGGCCCGCTCATCCGTGCATCCCGGCGACCCACAGGGCGGCGCGTAGCAGCCAAAGCCGGGACCCAGTTCTGTCCAGCGAGGCGCCGGCGCTTCAGGACGAGGGGCGGCTGGTCGCCGGGGCCGCTGCAACACCCAAAGGACTGGGTCCCGGCTTTCGCCGGGATGCACGGAACAAGGGCGGTCCTCCTCCCCACGCGTGGGGAGGAGACGGAGCGCCCTAGACCTTCACCTCGATGGCCCCGCCGCCGGCGCGGAAGCGCGCCGACATCTCCGCCATCCCGGCCTCGGCGTCGACAAGCGGGCCCGCCCCGAGGCTCTGACCGGCGTCGTTCTGCGCCTGCGCATCCCGGCGGATGTCCTGGCTGATCTTCATCGAGCAGAATTTCGGGCCGCACATGCTGCAGAAGTGGGCGGTCTTGTGGGCCTCCTTGGGCAGGGTGGCGTCGTGGTATTTGCGGGCCGTCTCGGGGTCGAGGCCGAGGTTGAACTGGTCCTCCCAGCGGAACTCGAACCGGGCGCGGCTGAGGGCGTCGTCGTGCATCCGGGCGGCCGGGTGGCCCTTGGCCAGGTCGGCGGCGTGGGCGGCGATCTTGTAGGTGATGACGCCGTCCTTGACGTCCTGACGGTCGGGCAGGCCGAGGTGCTCCTTGGGCGTGACGTAGCAGAGCATGGCCGTGCCGAACCAGCCGATCATGGCCGCGCCAATGGCGCTGGTGATGTGGTCGTAGCCGGGGGCGATGTCGGTGGTCAGCGGGCCCAAGGTGTAGAAGGGCGCCTCGTGGCAGTGCTTGAGCTGCTCATCCATGTTGGCCTTGATCTTGTGCATCGGCACATGGCCGGGGCCCTCGATCATGACCTGGCAGCCCTTGGCCCAGGCGATTTTGGTCAGCTCGCCGAGGGTGCGCAGCTCGGCGAACTGGGCCTCGTCATTGGCGTCGGCGATGGAGCCGGGGCGCAGGCCGTCGCCGAGGCTGAACGCCACGTCATAGGCCCGCATGATGTCGCAGATGTCCTCGAAATGCTCGTAGAGGAAGCTCTCGCGGTGATGCGACAGGCACCATTTGGCCATGATGGAGCCGCCGCGGCTGACGATGCCGGTGACGCGTTTCGCGGTCATCGGCACGAACGGCAGACGGACGCCGGCGTGGATGGTGAAATAGTCGACGCCCTGTTCGGCCTGTTCGATCAGGGTGTCGCGATAGACCTCCCAGGTCAGGTCCTCGGCGATCCCGTTGACCTTCTCCAGCGCCTGATAGATCGGCACGGTCCCGATGGGGACCGAGCTGTTCCTGATGATCCAGTCGCGGATGTTGTGGATGTTGCGGCCGGTCGACAGGTCCATGACGTTGTCGGCGCCCCAGCGGGTGGCCCAGACCAGTTTGTCGACCTCGTCATCGACGCTGGACAGGACCGCCGAGTTGCCGATGTTGGCGTTGATCTTCACCAGGAAGTTGCGGCCGATGATCATCGGCTCGACCTCGGGGTGGTTGATGTTGTGCGGGATGATGGCCCGGCCGCGGGCGATCTCCTGACGCACGAACTCCGGGGTGACGAAGTCGGGGATGGAAGCGCCGAAGTCCTCGCCGTCGCGGATGCAGGGGGCGTTCTGCTCGCGCCGCAGGTTCTCGCGGATGGCGACATATTCCATTTCGGGAGTGATCACCCCCTGACGAGCATATTCGTACTGCGTCACCGGCCGCCCCTCGACGCCCCGGAAGACCCGGTGGTTCGAGGTGTCGAAGCGCGGCGCCAGATGCCGGCCCGAGGCGTGGCCGTTGTCCTCGGGCTTCACGTCGCGCGGATTGGCCACCGGCGCGATGTCGCCGCGCTCCAGCTGCCAGCTCGACTTCACCTTCGGCAGGCCGCGCTTGATGTCGATGCTGACCGTCGGGTCGGTGTAGGGCCCCGACGAGTCATAGATGGTCACCGGCGGCTCGTTGGCGCTGGGATGCACCGCCACCTCCCGGAACGGCACCCGGATGTCGGGGTAGAGCTCGCCGGCGACATAGACCTTGCGGGATCCGGCGCGCTCGCCGGTCGGGATGGTCCCGGTCTCGCGCATCACCTGATCGCGCGCGTCCTTCAGCGCCAGATCCACATTGGGCTCGTGCGACGGCTCGGGCGGGGTGACGAGGATGTTCATGGCGACGGCCTTCGAATGAGAAGGGCCGTGCGCGGCGGAGAGCCGGTTCTCGGGCGGGTGTTGGAGCGCCGCCCGTTCCCATCCCTTCGCCGGCATGACCCGGATCAGGTTCGACGGGTCAGGCGGATACGCCACTCTCAGCCGCTGCGAGCGACCCCCCGGAGAACGCGGCGACGATAGACCCCTCTCAGGGTTCGGACCAGCCCCGGACGGTCAGTTCGAGCCGACCGCGGTGCGGGTCCTCGCGGAACAGCAGGCTGGCGGTCTCAGCGCCGCCGCGGGGGAGGTAGTCGAGGCTGGTGGTCGCGGTCTCGGGCGCGCCGGCGGGCGGGGTCAGGACGCCCTCGACCTCGACGGCCGCGGCGGTGCGGCCGCCGGTGTTGCGGACCTCGGCCTCGACCCGGAAGCCGGCGGGGACCGGCGTGACCGAGACCGCCCGGGCCGACAGCACGGGCGAGGTCGCCGGCTCGAGCGCGGCGAGCGCCAGCATGACCAGCACCGTCAGGGTCACCGCGAGGCCGAGACCGGCCACGACCCATTCGAGCCGGGCCCGCGCCGGGGGCGGCTTGTGGGTCGGCGCCTTGGCGGCGGTGGCGGGTTTGCGAGCCATGAGATTACACCAGCAGCCGCGCGACGGCGGCTCCAAGAGCGGCGGGGAAGGCGAGCACCGCGGTGATGGAGACGATCATCGACGGGGCCTGACCGTCCAGCCGTCCGAACAGCCACAGGACGAACAGGCTGATCACGATGGCGATGGCGTAACCGACGATGGTGAAACGGAACAGGGCCGCGCCGGGGTGGCTGGCCGACTCCTGGCCGGCGAAGCCCACGGAAAAGACCAGCCCGTGCAGCAGGCCGATCGAGACGAGGGCCAGCAGCAGGACCTGCCAGCCGGCCATCCGGTAGGCGATCAGGATGACCTCCTCCGTCGGGGCGACGTTGAAGGCCAGCACCAGGGCGCCGGCGGCCATCAGGAACAGTTCGCCGTAATAGGGGGCCGTGTCCTCGTCGCCCTCGTCCGCGCCGGCGCCGAGCTGGCGGCGGGCCAGCGTCGCCCCAATGGCGGCGGGCATGCCCTGCAGGGCGATGCGCCCAACGGCCTCGCCCGCGGTGACGTCGGGACCGAGCAGGCCGAACAGGGCGAGGAAGGCCGCGGCGGTCGCGAAGCCGACGGCGAGTGCGGTCAGGCTGTTGAACAGGTCGTTGCGCCAGCCGCGCTGGGCGTTGAAGCCCGCGAAATCGGACAGGCCGTAGATCAGCGGCAGGCTCAGCAGCACGAAGGCGATCAGGCGCGCAGGCGGGATTGAGACGCCGAGCGCCCACATCTCCATCGTCATCAACAGCGGGAAGGCGAAGATCAGAGCCCCGCCGAACGCCCGGCCGAGGCTGGCGACGTATGCGCGCTCCTTGTTCGACTGGCGGGCAAGCTGTGCGGTCATGGAAACCCAACGCCCCAGAGGCGGCCCCGGCTCCGGATCAGTCGGGGAAGGCGATCAGCAGCTGGTCCAACGCCGCCTCGATGCGGGTCCAGCCCGCGGCGTCCAGCGGCAAGCCGGAGACCGAGCCCCGCGCAGCGGCGGACAGGGCCAGCATCTGCACCGCCGCCATCAGGATGGCGTTGACCGCCGTGGCGTCGCCCTCGGGCGGGGTGCGCAGCCGGGGCCGGCGCTCGCGCAGCCAGGACTGCAGCACCGCGTTGCGGTCGGCCTCGATGCGCCGCAGCGTCTCGGAGTCCTCGACAAGCGCCCAGGCCATCAGTCGCAGGCTCAAGGGACTGGCCCGCAGCGCAGCCAGCCATGTCAGCAGGCTTATGCGGGCAAACGTCCGCAGCGACGCCGTCTCGACGTGCGGGATCGACGCGAGGCTGGCGGCCAGCGCCGCATTGGCCCGCTGGGCGATCCGCGCCGCAGCGCCCTCGACGCCGTTGAAATAGCGATACACCAGCTTGCGGTCGCAGCCGGCCTCTGCCGCCAGGGTCTGGACGTTCAGCCCGGGGAAGCCCTCGCGCAGCAGGATGCGCTCGCCGGCCTCGACGATGAGGCTCTCGGTTGAGGATCGGTCGCGCGGACGGGCAGCAGGCGATTCGGCCATGGCCCAGCATCGGGCGGTTCGTCTGAGTCGGAAAGATGGATGCTGGATAAAGGTGCGGCCCGGTCTGCGTCGGGGGGCGTGGCAGAGACCGGGCCGCTGAGGACTCTGTCGAGCGCGCATCGCCGCAAGGTCCGATCCGTAAACCGCGTTTCCCGCGAACCGTTCCTCGCCCCCGAAAAAAAACAGTGACGACCCCCAAGCCCATCTTCGATGACGCATTTTTCCGTGCAAAGACAAAACTCTATCGCCTTGCATCCGAAGCCTTCGGCTGGGCATTATGGGAGCCAACGAGCAAGGGAAACGGATGAGCCTGCGTCTGGAAAGACTGGTCTACGAGAGCGCGGCGACGGGAACGACGGAGTCGTTCGGCAACCTCGCGGTCATTCTCGCCGAGTCCGAGCGGAACAACGACCGCGACGGACTGACGGGCGCACTGGCGGCGCATCGGGACCGTTATGTCCAGGTCATCGAAGGGCCTGCCCAGACGCTGGACGCCTTGCTGCGCCGGCTGGAAGGCGACCCCCGCCACCGGGACATCGTGGTTATCGGCCGCGAGCCGATCACCGAGCGCCGGTTCGGACGCTGGACGATGGCCAATGCCCGTATCACACCTGATCACGCCGCCGCGCTCGACGAGCTGATCGATCGCCGCAACATGTCCGCCGCCCGGATCGTGGGCATCCTGCTCGAGGCCGTGGGCGGCCGGGATTGATCCTGCCTGTCGGCAAACGGCGTCGCGGGGTCTAGAAGGACGCGAGACAGGAGCCCTCCCACATGCATCTCGCCCGCTTTCCCCGCATCCGCCTTGCTCATTTGCCGACATCGCTGGAGCCGTTGCCGCGGCTGAGCGAGGCGCTCGGTGTGGAGCTGTGGGTCAAGCGCGACGACTGCACCGGCCTCGCCGGCGGCGGCAACAAGACCCGCAAGCTGGAGTTCCTGCTGGGCGACGCCTTTGAGCAGGGGGCTGATACGCTGGTCACCCAGGGTGCGGTGCAGTCGAACCATGTCCGCCAGACAGCGGCGGCGGCTGCGGCGCACGGCCTCGCCTGCGAGGTCATTCTGGAAGAGCGGACCGGGTCGAAGGCGCACGACTATGTCGCCAACGGCAATGTTCTGATGGACCGGCTGTTCGGCGCCGGCGTGCGCTTCGTACCGGGCGGCAGCGACATGCCGGCGGAGCTGGAGACGACGGCGGCCGAGGTGCGCGCGCGCGGCGGACGGCCCTACATCATTCCGGGAGGCGGCTCGAACCCCATCGGCGCGCTGGGCTACGTCGACTGCGCCCGCGAGATCGTGGTGCAGGCCGACGAGCTGGACATGCAGGTTGATCGGATCGTCACCGCGACCGGCAGCGCCGGCACCCACGCGGGGCTGGTCGCTGGGCTGGCCGTGATGGGCGCAGACATCCCGGTGCTAGGGATCGGTGTACGCGCGCCGAAACCGAAGCAGGAAGAGAATGTGCTTAAGCTGGCGCGCGAAACGGCCGCCCTGCTGGGCCGGCCCGACGCGGTCACGGCGGAGATGGT
>DASRWP010000125.1:0-2658 GCA_035654535.1 Brevundimonas sp. | reverse complement strand
GGGTTCATCGAGTTGATCAGCGGCCAGGCCAGCATGGCCCCGGCGCCGACGGCGGCCGCGCCGGCCGCGATGTGGATGAAGTCCCGGCGGGAGGCTTCGCCGCCCTCGCCGTTGTCAGTCACGACCGATTCGGCCACGTCTTACTCCTCATGCGCCGCGATCCGCACCCGACAGGGAGCGCGGCTGACGCGGCTTGAATGCTTTAGCGGCTTCCCGTCGATCTGACCCGGCCCGGCGTTGCGGCTCATCGCCGCAAACTGCGCCGCCTCGGTGAGAAACAGTCGCATTTCGAGCCGCGACAGGCCCCCGGGCCGCGCGTATGAGGGCCTTAGAATGCGTCTCGCCCTTTTTCAACCGGCCATTCCCCAGAACGTCGGCGCCTGCATCCGGCTGAGCGCCTGTTTCGGGGTCGAGTTGCACGTCATTGAGCCGACCGGTTTCCGCTTCGACGACCGGGCGATGAAGCGCGCTGCGCTGGATTACGGCCCGCTCAGCCATCTGGTCCGGCACCACGGCTGGGACGATTTCCAGCGCGACCGGGGGCCCGGTCGACTGGTGCTGTTCACGACGAAGGGCGCCACTCCCCTCAACGCCTTTTCATTCCAGCCTGACGACACCCTGCTGTTCGGCAGCGAGCCATCGGGGGCTCCGGATTACGTGCATGCGGCGGCGGACGCCCGGGTGGTCATCCCGATCCAGCCCGGGGCGCGGTCGCTGAACCTGTCGGTCAGCGCGGGGATCGGTCTGTGGGAGGCGCTGACGTAGACGCGACTTGGGGGCGACGCTGGCCATTCAGCCAGCCATCCGCCCCGTCATCCTCGGGCTTGACCAGAGGATCAGACAATCGGGTGCTCGGTGGTCTGATCATCAGAGTCCGCGGGGCCGTCCCGGTCGCACCGTTCAGGCCCAAGGTCTGATCCTCGGGTCACGCCCGAGGATGACGGCTGTGGGCGGACGGTTTGCTGGAGGTGTGAAAAAGGGGCCGCTACTCCGGCGCCTGACCCTCCGGCAGCGCCGCCAAACCCGGCCGCTCTGCCCGCCTCGTCTCCGCCACTGCCTCCACCGCGCGCATGACCCTCAGCAGGTTCTCGCCCGCCAGCTTGCGGATGTCCGCGTCGCTCCAGCCGGCCGCCATCAGCGCGGCCAGCAGACGCGGATAGGCGTCCACGCCCTCGAGGCCGTCGGGAAGGCTGGAGACGCCGTCGAAGTCTCCGCCGAGGCCGACGTGATCGATCCCGGCTACGCCGCGCACATGCTGGATGTGGGCAATGACGTCGGCGACGCCCGCACGTGGCGCGACATTCGCCGTGGTCCAAGTCTGCAGCCCCGAGGCCACGGCCGCGGGATCACCGGGGTTGAGCGCCTTCAGGCGAGCGTCCTCAGCGGCGCGCGCGGCTCCCCAGGCCCGCACGGCCTCGCTCACGAACCCCGGCACGAAAGTCACCATCACCACTCCGCCGTCCTCGGCCATGAGGCGCAGCACGCTGTCGGGCACGTTGCGCGGATGTGCAGTCACCGCCCGCGCGGACGAATGCGAGAAGATCACCGGGGCCTCTGAGACCCGCATGGCGTCCAGCATCGTCTCTTCGGAGACGTGACTGAGATCGACCATCATCCCCAGCCGGTTCATCTCCCGGACCACCGCCTCGCCAAACGGGCTGAGGCCGCCCCACTTCGGCGCATCCGTTGCGCTGTCAGCCCAGGTGGTGGTCGTCGAGTGGGTCAGCGTCATATAGCGCGCGCCGGAGTCGTGGAACTCGCGCAGCAGGCCGAGCGAATCGTCGATCGAATAGCCGCCCTCCATTCCGATCAGGGAGGCGATCTTGCCGCGCCGATGAATGCGCTCGATGTCGTCCGCCGTCACGGCCAGTTCGAACACCTCCGGATGGGCGGCCACGAGCCGCTTGACGGTGTCGATCTGCTCGAAGGTCGCCTTGGCCGCCTCGACGGGCGAGAGGCTGGCGGGCACATAGACCGACCAGAACTGGCCGCCGACGCCGCCGGCGCGCAGGCGCGGGATGTCGGTGTGCAGCGGGGTCGGAGCGTCGAGGTTGGTCGTCAGGTCGACTGCGTGCGGATCATTGCCGTGCCTCTGCCGCAGCGCCCAGGGCAGGTCATTATGGCCGTCGATCAGGGGGGAGCGTCTCAGTATCTGCAGGGCGCGCGCCTCGCCTGCGTCGGGCATCTGGGCAGCGACGTGACCGGCCGAGAGGGCGAGGACGAAAGAGGAGAGAAGAGCGGTGCGGATCATGGCGGTTCCCGGATTGCGGCTCCGGGACAGTGGCAGACCGGGGTGTTGCGTCAACGGCGCGACGGTCTAGAGGAGGCGGATGAGCACCAACCTGCCCGCGCTGGACATCCGGAAGGCCGAGACCCGCGCATGGTTCGAGACCCTTCGCGACCGCGTCCATGCGGGGCTGGAGGCTCTTGAGGATGTAGCGCCCCCGGAACTGTTTCCCGGAGAACCCGGCCGCTTCGTCCGCACGCCGTGGGACCGGCCCGAGGGCGGCGGCGGCGTCATGGGCATGATGCACGGACGACTGTTCGAAAAGGTCGGCGTCCACGTCTCGACCGTCCACGGGACATTCCCGGCAGAGTACGCAAAGACTGTCCCCGGCGCCGCAGAGGACCCACGGTTCTTTGCGACCGGGATCAGCC
>DASRWP010000124.1:0-4965 GCA_035654535.1 Brevundimonas sp. | reverse complement strand
CGCCATGCAGCGCCAGCAACAGGAAGCCGACCGCGCAGGCCGCCTCGACGATGACCGACAGGGTGACGGTGATCTTGCGGTCGCGCCGGTCCGCCATCGCCCCGGCGGGCAGGGTCAGGGCCAGCAGCGGCAGGAACTGGCACAGACCGACCAGCCCCAGATACAGGCTGGCCTCCTCGATAGGATGGTCCCGCCGCGCGATCTCATAGACCTGCCACAGCAGGGCCGACGATTGGATCTGGATTCCCAGCACCGCTGCCATCCGCCCGACCCACAACAGGCGGAAATCGCGGATCCCCCACGGACTCGCCGGCCCCTCGGGCGGGGGCGGCGGCTGGACGGGTTCGGTCGTCTCGATGGTTTCAGTCAAGTGCGGCGATCGACTTTCGGATACGGGGTCCCGTCACGGTGCAGGAAGCCATCCGGGCCAAAGGTCATGTCGATGTCGGGATAGTCGCCGCGATCGCCGCCCGGGGTCCGGGTTCCGACCTCGAGCAGAACAGCCCCGGCGTCCGACCGGTTCTCGAGCTTGTGGCCGTTGGGCACGCCCGCCTTCCAGCCCGCGCAGTCGCCGGCCCTGAGCACCGTCTCGCCGTCATCCTCGACCAGCACGACCTCGCCCTCCAGCACCCAGACAAACTCGTCTTCGCCCTCGTGCCAGTGGCGCTGGCTGGACCAGGCCCCCGCCGGCAGCCGCAGCAGGTTGACGCCGAACTGGTCGAGCCCGACCGCGTCGCCCAGCCGCCAGCGGCGCCGGGCCTTGCACGGCCCGGCGAACGCTTCGGGATAGCCGGTGCCATGGCCGGTGGGTGCGCTGTCGATGTCGATCTTCGGCATGGGGAGGAGCCTTCTCGCGAGCGTTCGAACCCCGTAAAGCACAGCTCCATGAGCGCCGCATCACATCCGGTTATCGATCCTGTCGCCCTGACCCGCGACCTGATCCGCCGCCCCTCCGTCACACCGGCGGACGAGGGGGCCATGGACGTGCTCGAGCGGATGCTCACCCGCCTCGGCTTCCACTGCCGCCGCATGCCCTTTGAAGGGATTGAGAACCTGTACGCCCGCCGCGGGACGGCTTCGCCCAACCTCTGCTTCGCCGGCCACACCGACGTCGTGCCCACGGGCGCCTTCGAGGCGTGGTCGTCCGGTCCGTTCGAAGCAGAGGTGAGGGACGGGGTCCTCTATGGCCGCGGCGCGGTCGACATGAAGGGCGGCATCGCCAGCTGGATCGCCGCCGTCTCGCGGGTTCTGGCCGCGGGCGACACGCCCGGCTCCCTCTCGTTCCTGATCACCGGCGACGAGGAGGGCCCGGCGCTGCACGGCACCAAGCGGGTGGTCGGGACCTTGATGGCCGAGGGCGAGGTCATCGACGCCTGCGTGGTCGGCGAGCCCTCGTCGCAGCAGGCGCTGGGCGACATGATCAAGATCGGACGCCGGGGCTCGCTGAACAGCTGGATCACCGTCCACGGCAAACAGGGCCACGTCGCCTATCCCGACCGCGCCGCCAATCCGGCCCCGGTGCTGGCCCGGCTGCTGGCGCGGCTGGCCGACCACAGGCTCGACGAGGGCTACGAAGGCTTCCAGCCGTCAAACCTCGAGATCACCACCATCGACATCGGCAATCCGGCGACGAACGTGATCCCCGCCGAGGCGCGCGCGCGGCTGAACATCCGCTTCAACCCGAGCCACACCGGCGACGACCTGATCGCGTGGCTGAACGGCATGGCGGGCGAGGCCCAGGCCGAAAGCGGTCTGCGCATCGAGCTTGAGCATCTGTGTTCCGGAAACGCCTTCCTGACCGAGCGCGGGCCGTTCGTCACCGGAGTGCAGGACGCCGTCGAGGCCGCGCTCGGCCGCCGGCCCGAAGCCTCCACCACCGGCGGCACCTCCGACGCCCGCTTCATCCGCGCCATGTGCCCGGTGCTCGAGCTGGGCCTCGTCGGCCAGACCATGCACCAGATCGACGAGCGCGTGCCGGTCGCCGAGCTGGAGGCGCTGACCGAGGTCTATCGGCGGGTGATCGAACGCTTCTTCGACGGGGCTGCGACCGGCGCGTCGGCCTAGAGCAGCAAATCGATGCCGAGCAGGGCCGCGCCGAACATCGCGCCGAAGGCGACGAGGAAATAGAAGATCTCGCGCAGCGGGCTGCCCCGCCGCTCCAGCCGCGGCGGCGGCAATAGAACCGGCAACTGTCTCACGCCAGCCTCCCTCGAACGACAGCGGACGATGCGCCCTGTTTCTTGCCGAACGGTTGCAAAACACGGTTATCGCGTCAGGGCGCCGGCCGCTCCAGGAAACGGATGGCGCTGAGCACATGGGCGCGGACCCCGAGCGGCAGCACCGCCTCGTTGACGTCGAACGAGGGAGAATGGTTAGGCGGGGAGGTCGCAGGGTCGACCCCGTCCTTCGACCCGCCGAGATGATAGAAGACGCCGGGCACGGCCTGCGACAGATAGCTGAAGTCCTCGGCGACAGTCGTCGGCGGCGCGGCCGGGTTGACGTTCCCCGCACCCGCCGCCTCTTCCAGCACCGGCGCCAGCCAGCCCGACAGCGCCTCATTGTTGTAGACGAGGGCCGCGTTCTGCCGGATCGAGAAGTCCGCCGTCGCGCCGAACGTCTCCGCGACATTGTCGATCGCAATGCCCGCCCGCCGGACCAGATCGTCCCGCTGCGCGATATCGAAGGTCCGCAGCGTCCCCGACAGCGTCGCCTCTTCCGGGATGATGTTGTAGCGCACGCCCGCATCGATGGTGGCGATGGTGAAGACCGTCGGCGTCGTGGTCGGATCGACCGTCCGGGCGGTCAGGGTGTTGACGGTCTGGACGATCTGGGCGGCTACCGCGATCACATCGACGCCCTTCCACGGCCAGGCCCCGTGTGTCTGGCGGCCGTGCAGGACGATGTCGATCCGGTCGGATGCGGCCATGAAACCCTGCGGCCGGTAGAAGATCGTCCCCGGACGGCCCGGCACCACATGCAGACCGAAAATGGCGTCGGGCTTCGGATTTTCCAGCGCGCCCTCTTCCAGCATCAGGGCGGCGCCGCCTTTGGGTTCGCCCGGAGGCGCGCCCTCCTCCGCCGGCTGGAAGATGAACACCACGGTCCCGGCCAGATCGGCCTTCAGGCCCGCCAGCACCTCGGCGGCGCCCATCAGCATGGCGACGTGAGCGTCGTGGCCGCAGGCGTGGGCGACGGGAACCGTATCGCCCTGATAGGTCCCGGTCGCCGTCGAGGCGAAGGGCAGGCCCGTGGCCTCCAGCACCGGCAGGGCGTCCATGTCGGCGCGCAACGCCACCGTCCGGCCCGGTCGGCCGCCGCGCAGCACCCCGACCACCCCCGTCTTGCCGACGCCCGTGCGCACCTCCATCCCCAGCGCGCGCAGGTGCCCGTCGACGACGGCGGCGGTGCGTGTTTCGGAGAAGCCCAGCTCCGGGTTGGCGTGCAGGTCGCGGCGCCACGCCACCACCCGCGCGCCGCCGGCCTCGACCGCCGCCTCGACGCGCTCCAGCGGAACCGTCTGGGCCAGGGCCGGCTGGCCGCAGAGAAGCAGGGAGCCGACGGCGACGGCGAGAGGGCGGAAGCTCATGATGATCCCTGAAGGTGGTGCGTCACCGTGCGCGGACGGGACGGCCTTGCGCAAGGGGGCGGCGCGGCCGATCTGGCCCCCATGCCCATCAAGACCGCGAAGACCCAGTGGCGCGACGTGGTGCTGGTCTGCCGCAAATGTTCGAGGAAGCTGGACGGCGGCGGCTTCGGCCCCGGCGGCGACCGTTCGTTGAGGAAGGCGCTGCGCAGGGACCTGAAGGCTGGCAAGGGCCGCAAGGCGGGGCTGGCGGTGATCGAGACCGGCTGTTTCGACGTCTGCCCGAAGAATGCGGTTGTGACGGTCAACGCCGCCCGGCCTGGCGACCTGCTCATCATCCCGCGCGGCGCTGATCTGCGGGAGGTGAGGGCTCGGCTGGGGCTGGACGGAGCTCCGGAACAGCCGTCGGCCGCGACGCCGGTCGGAGACGGGTGACCGCGCGGTCAGGCGGGACTAGGGTTCGCTTGTGAACCTGCGCTCACCCGCCTTCGCCATCCTGTTCGCCGTCAGCCTGATCGCGGCGGCGGGCAATATGGCGCTGCAGTCGGTGCTGCCGAACATCGGGCGCGAGTTCGGCCTGCGTGACACGCTCGTTTCGGCCGCCTTCGCCATCTCCGCCCTGATGTGGACCGTCACCTCGCCCTACTGGGCCCGCCTGTCTGACACGCTGGGGCGCAAGCGGGTCATCCTGATCGGCCTCGGCGGCTTCGTCCTGTCGATGGCCGGGTTCGGTCTGGCGACGAGTTCGGGACTGGAGGGCTGGCTGGCGGTCGCCGTGGCCTTCACCTTCATGGCGATCGCCCGCACCATCTACGGCGTGTTCGGATCGGCCGCGCCGATCGCCTCGCAGGCCTATGTCGCCGACCGCACGTCGCCCGAGCAGCGGACGCAGGCGATGTCGATGCTTGCCTCGGCGCAGGGGCTGGGAACGGTCCTCGGGCCGACCCTCGCGCCCGCCTTCATCCTCCCCTTCGTCGGGCTGGCGGGCCCAATGTACGCCTTTGCGCTGTGCGGGGCGGTCGTCCTGTTCGTGGTCTGGCGCCGGCTGCCCAGCGGCGAGGTCGTTCGCACGCCTTCCCCCAGCGGGCGCAAGGACGCTGCGGGCAAGGGTCTGTGGAAGGACCCCCGGGTTCGCGACTATCTGCTCTATGGCCTGCTGGTCACCGGCGCGCAGGCGGTGAACATCTCGGTCCTCGGCTTCCACGTCATCGACGAACTGGGCGCGACCGGCACGCTGCCGCGCGACACGCCCGCCTTCATCAGTCTGGCCATGATGGCAGGGGCGATCGCGACCCTTCTGGCGCAATGGGGCCTGATCCCGATGCTGAAGCTGCAGCCGCGCGCCCTGATGCGCTGGGGCGCCGCCCTGGCGCTGGCGGGCA
>DASRWP010000123.1:0-4403 GCA_035654535.1 Brevundimonas sp. | reverse complement strand
GGTGGCGAAGTCGCGCTCATCCCGGCAATAGCGGCGCGCTGGACATCGTCGGTCGTCGCCTTCAGCGTCGGCGGATGATCGAATCGCGCCCGGACGGGCGGCCCGGTTTCTACGAGTTCTTTTGCGGCGGCGGCATGGTGCGCGCCGGTCTCGGCGAAGGCTGGCGCTGCCTCTTCGCCAACGACATCGATCCGCGCAAGGCTGCGTCGTGGCAGGCCAACTGGGGGCCTGAGGCCCTGCACGTCGGAGATGTCGCGGCGCTCGCGGCGGACGACCTGCCCGGCCGGGCCGACCTGATGTGGGGCTCGTTTCCCTGTCAGGACCTGTCGTGGGCCGGGGCGGGCGCGGGCCTGGGCGGACGGCGATCCGGAACCTTCCACGCCTTCTGGTCCCTCGCCCGCGACCTGACCGCGGCAGGGCGAGCGCCCCGGATGGTGGTGGTTGAAAACGTCTGCGGGGCCCTGACGTCACGGGGCGGTCTCGATTTCCAGATCATCTGCAGAACGTTCGTGGAGGCCGGCTACCGCTGCGGCGCGCTCGTCATCAACGCGGACCGCTTCCTGCCCCAGTCCCGCCCCCGCCTGTTTGTCCTCGGCGTCCGCGAGGACGTCGAGACGGGTCAGGTCGCGGGGCAAGGGCCGTGCGAGCCCTTCCATCCGCCCGCGCTGCGGCGGGCCGTCGAGCGGCTGCCTGCCGAACTGCGCCGCGCCATGATGTGGTGGAGTCTGCCCGCTCCCGCGGCGGCGCCCGCACGGCTGGAGGATGTGGTCGAGCCGGACCGGCCCGGCCTCGTCTGGCATGACGCCGCCCGGACAGCCGGGCTGCTGGCGCTGATGTCGCCCACGAATCTGGCCAAGGTCGAGGCCGTCCGCCGCAACGGCGGGAGCGGCGTCGGGGCGGTGTTCCGTCGTACGCGTCGCGCATCCGACGGCGGCAAGGTGCAGCGGGCCGAGGTCCGCTTCGACCGCGCCGGCTGTCTCAGGACGCCGGCCGGGGGTTCAAGCCGGCAGATCCTTCTCGTCGTCGAGAGTGGATCCATCCGCACCCGTCTGATGACCGGTCGCGAGACCGCGCGGCTGATGGGTCTGCCCGACGCCTACGACCTGCCCGCCAGCCATGGGGCCGCATGCCACCTGACCGGAGACGGCGTCGCGGTCCCCGTCGTGCGCAGCCTTGCCGAGCATCTGTTCGAACCGCTCGCCGCCTCTCCGCCCGCCCGCCGTCAGGCCGCCTGAAGACCCGGGCATTCCGGCTCTTGCCAAGCGCGCAGGGGGGCGCAAGATAGCCTTGGGGCGCTTGGGAGACTGACATGAAAATCCTCGTGACGGTGCTGGCTGTCGCTTCGCTGGCGACGCCGGTCCTCGCCGAGACATGGCACCCGTTCTCGCGCAGCCAGAACAACGCGTTCATGGCCGACGTGGACAGTATCGTCGTGAACGGCGCGATCACGTCGATCCGGGTCGCAACCGCCTCACGGCGAGGCGAGGCGGGCGACTTCAGCCACTCGGTCGAAACCTACGAATTCGAATGCGGCGCCAACCGCTGGCGGACGGCCGGGGTGGTGGAATACGGGGCAGACGGCGCCGAGGCTGAAACCTTCCCGGAGCCGGACGGCGCCTGGGAGACGGCGCGCGACAACACCATGCCGATGTTCCTGAAGCAGATCGCCTGCGACGGCATCCGCGCCCAGCCGCCGCATTGGCCGACGGTCAAGGCCTTCATCGAGGCGGGACGCCAGTAAGCCCGATCGGAGCGCGACCCGGCCCGGCCGGCGCGCTCCGGCCTGAGGTCAGGCGTCGACCGCCGCGTCCAGCGCGTTGGCCTGAATGAACTCGCGCCGCGGTTCGACCACGTCGCCCATCAGCTTGGCGAACAGGTCGTCAGCGTCGTCGGCGTGCTCGACCTTGACCTGCAGCAGGGTGCGGGCGTTGACGTCGAGGGTCGTTTCCCACAGCTGCTCGGGGTTCATCTCGCCGAGGCCCTTGTAGCGCTGGATGGCGATGCCCTTCTTGCCGGCGTCGAGCACCGCCTCCAGCAGGTCCAGTGGCCCGCGGATGGTCACGGTCTTGTCCTTGCGGCGGAACACGGCCGGTGATTCGAACACGCCCTCGAAGGCGGCGGCGCGCTCAGCCAGGCGGCGGGCGTCGAGCGAGCGGATCAGCGCCTCCTCGAGCACGACGCGTTCGGTCACGGCGCGGCGCACGCGTTCAAACGCCACGGCGCCCTGGGCGCCCGGGCCGCCGGACCATTCGCCGTCGCCCTCCTCGGCATAGAGATTGAGGCGGGCGGCCGCCCTTGCGGGATCCCCATCGCCCTCATCGAACAGGCCGGCCAGCGCCGCCTGCTCGATGGCGAAAGCCGGGGCCCGCTGGGACAGGCGATCGACACCGGCGCGGAAGGCCTTGGCCTCGCGCACCAGCGCCTGCAGGTCTCGGCCGGCGCGGCGTTCGCCGTTGGACAGATCGAGGCTGGCCTCGGACGACCCTTCCTCGATCAGATAGGAATCCATCTCGGACTGGTCCTTGAGGTAGCGGGACTGCTTGCCCTTGGAGACCTTGTAGAGCGGCGGCTGGGCTATGTAGACGTGCCCGCGCTCGATCAGCTCCGGCATCTGCCGGTAGAAGAAGGTCAGCAGCAGGGTCCGGATGTGGGCGCCATCGACGTCGGCGTCGGCCATCAGGATGATCTTGTGATAGCGCAGCTTGTCGGCGTTGAAGTCGTCGCGGCCGATGCCGGTCCCGAGCGCCATGATGAGGGTGCCGATCAGTTCGGACGACAGCATGCGGTCGAAGCGGGCCCGCTCGACGTTCAGGATCTTGCCGCGCAGGGGCAGGACGGCCTGGTTCTCGCGGTTGCGGGCCTGTTTGGCCGAGCCGCCGGCGGAGTCGCCCTCGACGATGAACAGTTCGGACTTGGCCGGATCGCGCTCCTGACAGTCCGCCAGCTTGCCGGGCAGGGAAGCCATGTCCATCGAGGTCTTGCGCCGAGTCAGGTCGCGAGCCTTGCGCGCGGCCTCGCGGGCGGCGGCGGCCTCGATGATCTTGGCGACGACGGCCTTGGCCTCGACCGGATGCTCCTCGAACCAGGTCGACAGGCCTTCCGAGCACAGGCCCTCGACGGCGGGGCGGACCTCGGACGAGACCAGCTTGTCCTTGGTCTGGGAGCTGAATTTGGGGTCGGGCACCTTGACCGACAGGACGCAGGTCAGGCCTTCGCGGGCGTCCTCGCCCGAGACCGAGACCTTTTCCTTCTTCGCGGCGCCGGCGGCGTCGATATAGCCGCCCATGACCCGGGTCAGGCTGGCGCGGAAGGCCGACAGGTGGGTGCCTCCATCCCGCTGGGGGATGTTGTTGGTGAAGCACAGCATGGTCTCGTGGTAGCTGTCGTTCCACCACAGGGCGAGATCGATCTCGATCCCCTCCTTCTTGCCGCGGATGACGATGACATCCTTGAGGATGGGCGTCTTGGATTTGTCGAGGTGGCGCACGAAGGCCTCGACGCCGCCCTCGTAGTGCAGGATTTCCTCGAACTTCTCGGCCCCGCGGTCGTCGCGCAGCTTGATCACCACGCCCGAGTTCAGAAAGGCCAGCTCGCGCAGCCGGTGCTCCAGCGTCTTCAGGTCGAAGTCGATGTGGGCGAAGGTGGTGATCGACGGATAGAAGGTCAGTTCGGTGCCGGACAGGACCTTGCCGTTGTCGCGCATCGGAGCGTCGCCCGTGACCTTCAGGGCCTCGACAGTGTCGCCGCGCTCGAAACGCATCTCGTGCCGCTTGCCGTTGCGGTAGATGACCAGCTTCAGCCAGTCCGACAGGGCGTTGACCACCGACACCCCGACGCCGTGCAGGCCGCCCGAAACCTTGTAGGAATTCTGGTCGAACTTACCGCCTGCGTGCAGCTGGGTCATGATGACCTCGGCCGCCGAGACGCCCTCGCCCTCGTGGATGTCGGTGGGGATGCCGCGCCCGTTGTCGGTGACAGTGACCGAGCCGTCAGCGTTCAAAATCACCTGGACAAGGTCGGCGTGACCGGCGAGGGCCTCGTCGATGGCGTTGTCGACCACCTCATAGACCATGTGGTGCAGGCCCGAGCCGTCGTCGGTGTCGCCGATATACATGCCCGGCCGTTTGCGGACGGCGTCCAGCCCCTTGAGAACCTTGATGGAATCGGCGCCGTAGGCGGCCTCTTCGGCAGTGTCGGCGTTGCGCGCGGTTTCGGTGTTTTCGGTCATATATTCGGTCAGTGAAACGCCCTGGCGGAGGGCCTCGGAGGGCGGCGATGAAACCGCCCTGAACGGACTGTTTTCAGGGCGCGAATCCGATCCGCGCCAAGGCCTCCAACATATAGGAATTCCGGGCCGAATTGCGAGGAAAAGCGGGGCTTGGGGACGGTATGCGCCTCGGGTG
>DASRWP010000122.1:0-3823 GCA_035654535.1 Brevundimonas sp. | reverse complement strand
GGCCGAGGCGTCCGCCTTCCTCGTGCGGCCATGTCCGCGTCTCAAGTTCGGCGATGCCGGCCCAGAGCTCGGCGTCCGAGGGGCTCCCGTCGATCCGGCCCTTGTCGATCGGCGTATGCTCCGCGCCGGGGCCGTAGGCGTAGGTCGTCCACTGGGCCCAGTCGCCGTTGAGGTCGACTGCGCAGGTCAGGATTTCATAACCGGCAGGGACGACGCCCTTGCGCAGGCGGTTGTCGCGTTTCTCCAGCAGCTGATCCACGTCGGCCTGCTGCAGGACGATCTCGTAGGCCTCGCCGAGGATTTGCTGCGAGAAGGCGATCTTCTCTGCTTCGCTGCCCTTCATGGCCTTGCGATGCTCGGTGGCGATGTAGTCCCAGTCCACGGCCGCCGAGATGACTTGCCACGCGTGATAGCCCGGCGTCCGGCCCTCGCAGTTCCGCTCGCGCCACTTCTCGTAATCGGCCGCCCGCACCCACCAATCCGGCGCGGGGTTCTCGGGGGCCGAGCTCTCGAAGACGGGAAGCCAGCCGCCCCGGCGGCCGTTGAAGCCCCGGTAGGGCCGGCAGCGCGCGACCATGTCGGCCTTGTGCCGATGCTCGATCACGCCGCCGCAGGCCGGACAGGCGAAGTGCGGGACCTCGCCGGCCTCCAAGCCCTGCATCCGCTCATAGTCGAGCCGGATCAGCGCGCCATCGTCGAGGTCGGCGCAGTGCGGACATGGCAGGTAGAGGCGGCGCTGGTCGCTGGCCTCGAAGTCCTCGGTGACCGGGCAGCCGACAGTGCCCGTCTCACCGTCCTCGCGCTGGCGCTTCGTGCCTGGCGTCGAGTTGTGGAAGGTCTTCGCGCCCGCCCGCTCCCATTGAAGCTGGCGCTTCCGTATCTGGGACCGCGGGTCACCCCGGCCGCCAACCTCGCGCTCCCAGTTCGGCGTCTCCTCGTAGACGGTGATGCACAGCGTCATCATCTGAAGGGCCTTGGGAGACCCGACCGCGAAGAACTGTCCGTAGCCGCCGGAGAAGCGCTTGTAGGTGTTGGTTGATCCCTGCTCGTCCCGCGAACTGACGGGCCGGACCTTGCGTTTGAGCTCGGGCGTGGCGTCCACGATGGGTTGCCACTTCGAGCGGTTGTATTTCAGCACCTCGTCCGTGCTGGGAAGGGCGACCGCCCAAGGCCGCGGGACCTCCGCCGAATAGTACTGGGTGGCGATGACGCCGATCGTGGTCTTCGCGATCTGCGCGGAGCCGACGAACACAACATCGCGGCAGGGATCGTCCTGATGCAGCCGGTCGAGCGGTTCGATCAGATACTCGAAGCCGTCCCAGCTGAGTTTGCCGGTGCGCGCCGTGCCGGTCTCGCCCGGCAGTTCGATACGGCCCTCGGCCCACTCGCTGATCTTGAGCTCCGGCGGCGGTACGACGGCCGCCGACAGCGCCAGCAGCAGGGCCGCGACATGCGCAGCCTCTTCGGCGGGCGAGAAGATCGACATCAGTCGGCCTCGGCGACGTCCGCGATCGGCTCGACGTCCTCCGCCATCGGCTCGATCGTGACGCCGGCTGCCGCCCCGGCGAGGTCTTTCGCGAGGCCTTCCAGCAGGGCGCGGTCCGCGGCCTTCAGTTCCAGTTCGATCTCGCGGGCGGTCCGCCCTTCGAGTTTGTTGGCGAGGCCGCGTCGGCGACGTTCAAGCGACTGGACGAAAGCGAGGCCCGCCGTCTCGACCGCCATGACCGTCGCGGCGCGCGACAGCACCTCGGCCTTCCGCTCGGCCAGGTCGAGCTCCAGCTTCTCCTCCTCCAGCGCCCGCTTGCGCGATGCCGGAGCGGCGGCGGCCTGCGGAGGATGGGCGAACGGCAGCCCAGCCGGGCGGCTGTCGGCCACCGCCAGCGACCCGCGACGGGCCTCGGCCAACGCGTCGTAATCGACCTCCTGCACCCGGCCGCGCGTGTCCCGGCGGACGGGGACGTCGGCGTTGCGGTCGATGAACCGCGAGATCGAGGACTTGTTGACCGATCGGCCGTCGAGGCCTTCGAGGCGCGCCGCCTCGCTCACCGTCACCCAGCGGGTCATGCCGTTGCACTCCCCGTTGCACGCGCAACGGCTGTTGCACCGCTTGCAACGCCGCTCACTAGAAAAAGGGAACGCCCAGCCCGACCGTATAGGGTTTTTCGGTCGGGGAAGGACCCGTGAAAGGGGTTGGTGGCCGAGGTCAAGTGCGACTGGATCGCACCTGTCGCTTTTTCGGATCGGCCGCCTCGCGCTGTTGCCAGATGCAACGAACCCGCCGCAGCGGGGGCTGGGCGGGTTCGCGACGCACTTCGGGACGTTGACCGGAAGATGCGGTTAGTGGCCCCGCCCGTCAAGCCGCTATTTCCAGCATCGAACCGATCAGCGTCAGGGCGGCCGTGAGGCCCGCGGCCAGACGCTCCCGGTGGCGGGACGAGGAGGTGAGGCTGCGCAGGGTGCGGGCCTCGCCGGCCACCATCCGAAGCGCTTCGAGCGCGTCGTGCCCGATGCGAGTGGCGACCGCGATGTCCAGCTGGCGCACCCGGTTCGCGAGCGCGGCCCGGCGTTGAGCCGCGCGGGCGTCGATGAAGACGTTGCGCTGGACGGCGACACGATCCGATGAACCGAGGCACGACCGAAGCGAGGCCTGCGACATCTCGTAACGGTCGCGATAGCGGAGTCCGATGGCCAGCATCCGGTCCGCCTCGATGCGCGCGGCCTGATCGACGCGGACCTTTCCCGCATCATCGCGCGGGGTGAAGGCGCCGCGTTCGTGCATCAGCTTCAGCCCGTCGCGGGTCCGGATGCGGACCTGACCGCGAGCGCGGTCGATGACCTTGCCGGCCTCGACGTCCTCGCGTTCAGCATCGAGGTCCGCGGCCTCGGCCAGGCGCTTGTGATCCTCGCGGATGGTGACGGTCTGGGCCAGTTCGCTTTCGATCGGCTTCCGCATCGCGCGGGCTTTGGCCACGTCCGCCTTGGCTGCCCGGCGTTCGACCCGGGTAGTTTCCTCGCGATCCTTCGTCAGCACCGCAAGGCCTCGGGCTTCCAGCGCGTCAGCCTCATTGAGGGTGCGGCCCTGTTCCTTCGACAGCGTCGGGCGGGTCTGGCCATCGTTCAGCGCGCAGACCCGATGGCGTTCGAGCCGGGCCCGGCGCTTGGCCGCCGTCAGGCCGGCGACGCGGGCCGGTTCATGATCGACGCGGTAGCAGATCTCGGCGATGGCCGATGCCAGGGCACGGACCGCACGGCGGGCCGGGACCTTCCGACCGGTCGTCAGGTCGAGGACGGCGCAGAACGCCACGAGGCTGAGCGCCTCTCTCGAGGCGGCTTCAACATCTTTCTGGACCTGAATGTTCATTCTCAAAAACCAAGGGGAGAAGGGGTGAAGGGTGACGACGGCAGGACGAACGGACGGACGGACATGCAGCGGGGGAGCGCACCTCACGCACGCATCACGCCCGCCTAGCCGTCAGGGTGGAGGGATTGTCCGCACTGTCCGTTCTGTCCGTTCGGCCAGTGGTGGCGGCGCTTTGGGCCACGGACATTCGACCGGCGCACGGACAATCACCGTCCGTTTCCGCCCGCCCTGCGCCCCGCGCAGAACCACTCGACTGTCCGTCTGTCCGTTAATGTCCGTTCTCGCCCGCATCAGAACTCGGGCTCCTGATCCATGCCGGCGCGCCACAGGGCGTCCGGATCGAGGGCCGCGTCCGCGTCGCCATGACCCGCCGGGGCCGGTGACCCGCCGCTCGCCGCGGCGTCCTCGGTGCGCTCGGCATCGGTCTTCAGGCGGATCGGGCCGCGATACTTCAGGCCCGCC